>JABDLZ010000264.1 GCA_013001705.1 Flavobacteriales bacterium | reverse complement strand
CCTCCCGTAGGAGTCTGGTCCGTGTCTCAGTACCAGTGTGGGGGATCATCCTCTCAGACCCCCTACCCATCGTTGTCTTGGTGAGCCGTTACCTCACCAACTAACTAATGGGCCGCATGCCTATCCTATACCGAAAAACTTTAATCATAGAAACATGCGAATCCATGATGTTATGGGGTATTAATCCAAATTTCTCTGGGCTATCCCCCAGTATAGGGTAAGTTGCATACGTGTTACGCACCCGTTCGCCACTCGTCAGCGGATTGCAAGCAATCCCTGTTACCGTTCGACTTGCATGTGTTAGGCCTACCGCTAGCGTTCATCCTGAGCCAGGATCAAACTCTCCGTTGTAAAAAATCGGAGTCCCGAATAAACGGGACAAGTTGTTGAGTTTGATTCCTCTCAAAGGGAATTTGCTTAACTAGGCTATTACTTCAAAATCTCAAAGAACTTCATGCTCCTCATAAGGAGCTAAAATTTTTCTAACTGATTGGGTCGACAAAGATAGAATCATATCTGATAACCCTATCTGCTTCATTGAAAAAATTTCAAGAATCCGACCTCAAAAAGTGATGCCTTCCTTCGAAAGCGGGTGCAAATGTAAAGCAATTTATTTCACCTCCAACTATTGAAGTGAAAAAATTTGAAATTATTTCGATTTGGCCTTGAATGCACCCATGGCCGTGAACTTCTGAATGCGTCTATCTATGCGAACTTCTGGCTCTAGAGCAGCTACCTTCTCGATATTCGCCTTGATCTCCTTGCGCATATTCTTGTACATCTCCTCTGGATGTGCGTGCGCTCCTCCTATAGGTTCTTTGATAACACCGTCTATGAGTTTGTTCTTGAGCATATCCTTGGGTGTGAGCTTCAGCGCTTCTGCGGCAATCTCCTTCTTATCCCATGTTCGCCATAGGATGGATGAGCAAGATTCTGGTGAGATGACCGAGTACCAGGTGTTCTCCAACATAAGCACCTTGTCTCCTAGACCTATACCTAAAGCACCACCGGAGGCGCCCTCTCCTATTATGATACATATCAGAGGGACCTTGAGCCCGATCATCTCATAGAGATTGCGTGCAATAGCTTCTCCCTGGCCTCGCTCTTCTGCCTCAATACCCGGATAGGCTCCAGGGGTGTCGATGAATGTCACGATGGGTTTCCCGAACTTCTCAGCTAATTTCATCAGGCGAAGCGCTTTTCTATACCCTTCAGGATTGGCCATTCCGAAGTTGCGATACTGTCGGAGCTTGGTATTCTTTCCCTTCTGCTGACCGATGAACATCAATGTCTTTCCATCGACCTGCCCGAAACCGCCTACCATAGCCTTGTCATCCTTGACAGAGCGATCTCCATGGAGTTCAACGAATGTGCCTTGGGTAAGTGCTTCTATATAGTCCAAGGTATAGGGCCGCTCCGGATGCCTACTCACCTGGACCCGGTCCCAGGCGCTCAGGTCCGAATAGACCTCCTTGGTCACCTTGCTCATCTTCTTCTTCAAGTCGTTGATGGACTTGCTGACATTCGCATCACCTTTTTGATTTATCCGTTCAAGCTCTTCTATCTGGTCTGATAGTTCTTTTATCGGCTCTTCAAAAGGAAGGAAAGTTCTCATTGAATAGGTTTTGTGTCTGCAAATGTAGCCTCTCTAATGATCGGATTATTTCGGTGCTCTTCTATATAGGTATATGGCGACCACTCCAAAGAGCACATTGGGTATCCAAGTGGCAAGCAGAGGATCGAGACCGGCATTAGTTGCGGATACAGTGGTCACTTTCATAGCGAAGATATAGAGCAGTACGATGAGAAAGCCTATCGCTATCTGAACTCCTATGCCTCCTCGAGTCTTCCTGGAGGCGACTGAGACACCTATGAGGGTCAGGACATAGGTTGCTATTGGATAAGAAGTGCGTTGATGTTTCTCAATGAGATAGAAGGGCATCTTATCCGTACCAGTCAGTTTTTCCTTCTGCAGGAATTCTTCCAGTTCGAAGTAGTTCATCGATGAAACGAACTGCTTGCTCTTGCCTAATTCTTTGATATCAAATCCGAGCAGGGTATCCAGTCGCGCTCCTGATCGGATGATTTCTTGATCACCGTATTCTCTGATGCGATAGTCATATATAGTCCATACTCCTGTCTGCTCATCTTGCTCAGCTCGGGTGGAGAGCAACTTGAATTTCAGGTCCCCTTTATCCCATTTCTCCAAGGAGAATCTTGTGCCCGTGTTATCCTCTACTCTGACATTGTAGAAGTACACGATAGTCCCTGGTCGAACTTCCATATGGATGTCCTTGTCTCGATTCACATTCCGCTTCTTGTAGTACTCTTCTTCAAAGGCCACTCTGGTCTTATTGGCCTCTGGTATGATGAAGTGATTGAGGATCAAGCTCGAAATGACCAGCAATGTAGCGGCCACAAAAAAGGGCCTTAGCAATCTATTGAAGCTCACACCACCGGCCAGGATCGCAACGATCTCGGTACGCTGCGCCATGCGACTCGTGAAGAATATCAGGGCGATGAAGATGATCAAGGGGCTGAATAGGTTCCCATAGTACAAGATGAAGTTGATGTAATAATCTACCACCACTTGCTGTACAGTAGGTTTTGATTTCATGAAGTCATCGATCTTCTCGGAGAAATCGAATACTACAGAAATGGTCATCAACAGGGCGATGATAAAGAGGAAGGTGCCTAGAAATCGTAGGATAATGTATCGATCGAGTCGTTTCACTTTGAATCAGATACGTTGGGTCAACTTCTTCCTCATGAGCGTTTTCCAAGAAGAGAAGGTACCTTCTTGGATATGGGATCTGGCCTGTCTCATCAATTCGAGATAGAAAGCCAAATTATGTACGGAACAGATCTGTGCACCCAACATCTCTTTTGAAACGATCAGATGTCTCAGATATGCTTTAGAATATCGGCTATCCACCACACTGGTCCCATTTTCATCCAAGGGTGAATGGTCATTCTTCCATTTCTCGTTCTTGATGTTGATTATCCCCTCTGAGGTGAACATCATTCCGTTTCGGCCGTTTCGTGTAGGCATAACACAATCGAACATATCCACTCCGAGAGAAATGCACTCCAGTAGATTGCTCGGAGTACCAATTCCCATCAAGTAGCGAGGGCGATTCTTGGGAAGGATTTCCGTGGTCAAGTCGGTCATTTTATAGAGCTCCTCCTCTGGTTCACCTACAGAAAGCCCTCCGATAGCATTGGCAGGAGCCTCTTTAGAAGCGATATATTCTGCTGATCTCTGACGAAGATCCGAAAAGGTCCCTCCCTGGACAATGGGTATAAGGGTTTGCTCGTACCCGTATAGCGATTCTGACACATCCATACGCCCGATACACCTATCTAGCCAGCGATGGGTCAGCTCCATAGACTCCTTTACGTATTCCCTCTCTGAGGGCCAAGGAGGACATTCATCAAAGGCCATAATGAAATCAGCACCGATCTTTCGTTGAATGTCTATCGCTGACTCCGGAGTGAAATCATGTCTGGATCCATCGATATGCGATTGGAAGCGGACACCTTCCTCTGTGATCTTCCGATTATCTGCCAGAGAATAGACTTGATAACCGCCACTATCTGTAAGGATAGGTCCTGACCAAGAATTGAACTTATGAAGCCCTCCTGCTGATTGCAGTATATCTGTACCGGGGCGTAAATAGAGATGATAGGTGTTACCGAGTATGATCTGAGCCTTGATGTCATCTTCAAGGTCATCCATCATCACACCTTTGACCCCTCCTAGTGTACCGACCGGCATGAATATGGGGGTCTCGATATCACCGTGAGCAGTAGTGATACGGCCACTCCTTGCTCTGGACCCAGGGTCTGTATGAAGTACTTGGAATTCCACTCGGGCGGCAAAGATAGTTCTGCAGTGTTGTGAGGATCAGCAATGACTATGCATGTGAATAAGTAGGTTGGATGAATCCTGACTTTCTATCCGCCTTTGAATTAATTCGCCCAAAAATGTTCACAGCGTACTTCATCTGTATTCTCGGGTTTACCAGCACCGCCATCCTCATAGGGTATTACCTCTTGATATTCGATAGGATCAGGCGCCAAGGTGATGTTCCATCCGATGGACCCTCTCCTCCTATATCTGTGATCATTTGTGCTAGGAATGAGCATGAGAACCTGAAAAAGAACATTCCATCTATCCTAGCTCAAGACTATCCGGACTATGAAGTCATCATAGTAGATGATGCATCGTGGGATGGAACTTCAGAGCTGCTTGCGAAATGGGAGCATGAACATCCGATACTGAGAGTTGTTACGATAAGTGAGGAGCAGAAACGGACTGAAGGAAAGAAAATGGCCTTGACCTTGGGTATCAAGCGAGCCCAACATGCTCTCCTACTACTGACCGATGCAGACTGCAGACCGCGGACCGATCGATGGATCCGGGCGATGAGCAAGTTCCCGACCAAAGACATCGTATTGGGATACGGAGCATATGAGAAGAGCAAGGGCCCTCTCAATCTGCTCATACGATTCGATACTTGGAGGACTGCTGTATTTTACCTAGGAGCTGCACTGGCCGGTAGAGCGTATATGGGAGTAGGCAGGAACCTACTATACACCCGATCCCTCTACGAGAAGACCGGTGGATTCCGAAAACATTATCATCTGATCGGAGGGGACGATGACCTTTTTGTCAATCACAACAGCTCTGCACAGAATACAGGCGTGGTCACGAATGAAAATGGTCATACACTGAGTACTCCACCGGACACTTGGAAGCGATGGTTCAGACAACGAAGGAGGCATATGAGTGTGAGCCATGCCTACTCTGGTAAGAGCAAGTTCTTCATAGGAACATATAATCTAAGCAGTATCATTTTCTATGTCAGCATCCTGTTTCTCTTCACTTCATCTGTACCTTGGTACATCCCCCTCGCCCTCTTTCTGATAAAAACCCTCATCCACTTGTTGATTTCTATCTATCCTGCTAGAGAACTCAAAGAGAATGAGATGGTAGTTTTACTCCCTATACTCGAGCCTGTAGCGTTGATCATGGACTCGATAGTGAGTATCAGCGCGATTGGACGAAGACCAAAAGCATGGAAGTAGCGAAGACGAATCTTTCTGATAAAGCCCGATATGATTATGAACTTGTGCAGCAGGCGGTCAATGACTCCAACCAACAGGCCTATGCTGAACTTATGGGCCGCTACAGGGATTCCATCTATTTCATGCTGCTCAAAATGGTCAATAACAAGGACGATGCGGACGATCTGACCATAGAGGCATTTGGAAAGGCCTTCTCCAGACTGCATCAATACACGCCTAGCTATGCCTTCAGCACGTGGCTCTTCAAGATAGCATCCAACAATGCCATCGATTTCATCCGTAAGCAAAAGAAGAAGATGCTCTCATTGGACAATGAGTACAAGAATGAAGACGGTGATAAAATGAGATTCGATGTGGAATCCGATGGTCGGAATCCAGCAGAAGAGGCTATGTACAAGCAACGGGTAGAGCACATGCATGCCATCGTCCAGAAACTGAAGCCCAGATACAGACAACTGGTGGAATTGAGGTATTTCAAGGAGTACTCATATGACGAGATCTCCAAAGAACTCGATCTCCCTCTGGGAACGGTCAAAGCACAACTGTTCCGAGCACGGGAATTCCTCATGAACCTCATGAAGGACGATCGGGACAAGATCTGAGTCCCACCATGTACAGCTTAGAAGCCATCTTCGGCCTCTTCCCAGGATTAACTGATAACCAGAAGATCCAGTTTGCAGAACTCCTTCCTCTTTACAGGACCTGGAATGAACGGATCAATGTCATCTCGAGGAAGGATATGGAGAATTTCTACAGTCGTCATGTACTCCATAGTCTGGCCATAGGTCATTATCACCAGTTGGATGACGGTCCCGTCCTGGATGTGGGTACAGGAGGAGGATTCCCGGGCATTCCCCTAGCGATATTATTTCCCGAAACACATTTCACCTTATTGGACAGTATCCGGAAAAAGCTGCGCGTGGTAGAAGCTGTAAAAGACCATCTCGAACTGGACAATGTGACCACCCTGCACAGCAGAATGGAAGATGTCAGAAGCGGATATCGCTACATCACGGGAAGAGCTGTGAAGAGTTTCCCTCAGATATTCCAATGGCTCGAACACCTTATTCCTGATCCTGGATCCGATCAGACTCTGGATATATTCTATCTGAAAGGAGGGGATTTCAATGATGAACTCTCCCAAGTTCTCTTGCCATATACCATACATGAATTGGACAAATGGTTAGAAGACGACCCCTTCTTCGAGACAAAGAAATTAGTCCACTTCTATACCAGCAGGTCCTGAGATTGATCCTGCAAACGATTCAATTCGGCATACAGACCGTCTTCTCGAGCGATCAACTCATCGTGGTCACCTGCTTCTACAATGCGACCACCATGCATGACAAGGATCTTATCTGCACCTCTGATGGTAGACAGCCTATGGGCGATGACCACAGATGTTCGACCTTTCATCAGGTTGACCAATGCACGCTGGACCAATACCTCGGAAGAACTATCCAAGCTACTGGTGGCTTCATCCAATATCAAAATACGTGGGTCTTTCAATAAAGCTCTGGCAATAGCAATACGTTGCTTCTGCCCTCCAGATAGTTGGATACCCCTATCGCCCACCAAGGTCTCCATCCCCTGATCGAATCGATCGATGAACTCCAAGGCCTGTGCTTTTTCGGCTGCAGCATGGATGGCCTCATCACTTGCTCCGGGTCTTCCATACTGAATATTCTCCTTGACCGTACCTCCAAATAGTAACACCTCCTGTGGAACATAGGCCATTTGTTCCCTTAGAAAGGAAAGGTCGTATGATTCAAATGGTCTTCCATCTATAGTGATAGATCCTGTACTTGGAGTATAGAATCCTTGAATCAAAGAAGCGATAGTGGACTTACCTGCTCCTGAGGGTCCCACCAAAGCCACTTGTTCACCTGGATGGACATGGAAAGAAACTTCACGAAGTACCTGCACGTCCGGTCGACTTGGGTAGTGAAAGTCCACCTCAGAGAATGTGATACTTCCTGAAATATGCTCTTCCCTCTCATTTTCTTGCGGTTTGGCCACACTGACAGGTTCTGCATCCTCTTCCAGAATATCCAATACACTTTCTATGGCCCCCAAGGCTTTCTGTATAGCCGAATACTGAGAGGCGAATCCACCGAAAGACGCTCCGATCATCACCGTATAAAGCAGGAAGCTGATGAAAAGCCCAGGCTCCAATCCCTGTTCGATCAACATACTACCCACACCCATGACAATGGCTATGGATCCAAAGAGGAAAATGATGATGAAGGCCGCGAATATCCCTCTCCAGATAGAGGTCTTGATGGCGATCTTCTTGACATCATCAATTCTGTCCGAATACCGCTCTATTTCGAACCATTCGTTTGTGAATGATTTCACATTGATGATCCCCGTCAGGGATTCCTGTACGATGACATTGGATTCCGCGACCAGATCCTGAGTTCGTTTGGATAAGCGTCTGACAAAGCGACCAAAGAAAACAGCAACCACCATCATGACCGGAAGGGTGGCCAACATGACCAGGGCCAGTTCAGTAGAGATATAGAATAGAAAAGCCAGGCCAAGAATGATGACGATCAACTGCCGTATGAACTCGGCCAATGTCGTGGTGAATGTCTCTTGAATGGTGGCGATATCCGTGGAGATACGACTATTGAGCTCCCCTACCCGCTGATCAGAGAAGTAGGTCATCGGTAATCGCAATATGTGCGAGAACAAGTCCTGGCGGAGGTCCTTGATCATGTGTTCTGAAACATAGCTGAACACATAGACTTTGAGAAAAGAGATCAGACCTTGGGCCATGAATACGATGAATAGCAACACGGCAACCGTACGCATATCCATGAGATCCAATTGCATATCGGCTATCTCGAAAAAGGAAGTCGCACTCTCATCAGAAAGACCGATACCGGCCAATTGTCCCATGAGCCTAGGAACGAGCAGGGTTGTGATACTGGAGAAAAGCAATAGCAGCATGCCCAATCCGAAGAGGCCCTTGTAGGGTCTCAAGTAGACCAGAATGGATCGAGCGCGTAATAGATGTTCCTTCTTGATCGGTCGTTTCGTGCTGTCTCCTGTTCTACTCATAGTCTATGGGGCGCGAATTTACTGAAGCACCAGACAATCATGACCATCAAATTCATGCACACACATTTGTTGCGGTATGATTTTTCTCTACATTTGCGGTCCGTTTTCAAAAACGAAAGATCATGAGCAAGCGTACTTTTCAGCCTTCGAATAGAAAAAGAAGGAACAAACACGGTTTCAGAGAGCGAATGAGCTCAGCTGTAGGTCGTAAGGTATTGAATGCAAGACGAAGAAAAGGACGTAAGAAGCTGTCAGTTTCTTCAGACAAGCTTCATAAGCGATAAGATCAAGAACCTATTGAATTAAGAAAGGGGAACTCATTGAGTTCCCCTTTCTTTTTTTGCCTTAAGTCATGGCAAAAAAAGAACCCCGCTCGAATGAGCGGGGTTCTTCAATAATATATTTCGCCTATCAGTTGGCTACGACCATTCTCTTGGTGATCTTCTTGTTACCAGAGATCAAGGAGTACTGGTACATTCCTACTGCGGCACCGGTCATGTCCACTTCAATGAAGTGTTGACCTGGAGCGACTGTCCCGAGGACCTGCTCGCTGATCAGTCGACCTTGACTATCGGTAAGTTGGAATACGAGATCCATGCTCTCATCCAGGGAGTACTGGATGGTAGTCAGACCAGAGGCCGGGTTTGGTACGTTCTGACCCAACTCAACAGCCAGTTCTTCGAATTCCAATATTCCACTTGGACCGGTAGTGAAGCAATCAGGCTCGTCTACTATCAAGCGGATAGCTGGAGTCTCAGGTTCGGTCAGGAACCAGACGAAGTCTCCAGCACCGGTCTGATTGATTCGTCCAGAAGAAAAATCCGTATCCGTACGCTCATTGGCCAACACCGTAAGATTATTTGGAGAAATCTCATCATTGACCAAAGCAATGAAGTAGAACATACCTGGCTCCAGTAGCACTTCATCATCGAATTCTACGTAGATGTTGAATGATTCCTCGATACTTCCTGGGATGTCTTCTGGTTGGATTTCGTAGAAAGTCGATAGGAATACAGCATCGTTGACTGATTGTGTAGCCGGATCGTATTCGTAAGTGCGTATCTCAGCTTCGAATTCCGAGTCACAATTCGGTCCGAGTCTCACCAAGGCACCTATTCCCACAGAACCTTCATTCGGTACAGTGTAGTTGTTACCATATCCTACATTCTCAAAGAATTCAGGATCATCGGCCTCACGTGCCTCCCATTCGAGGTCCAAGGCTGTCTCATCATCGTGACCATACATACACGTGGTGTACTCGATCACTTTCTCCATCACGTCATCCTCAGGGAAACTCTGCACCTGATCGGAAGAGATCGTTGAGCGGACGGTATATGTTCCCGTCTCACTAGGAACCCAGTTCGTAGCTTGGTAGATAGTGTCTTCGAAGACCGGGCAGACCAAAGAATTGCGTTTTGCAGGTAGATCGAAAGGATCGGATACTACTGTAGCAACTACATTATCATCAGAATCCAGCACTTCAGAAGTGATGATCACGTTGGTCTGGTCATCTTGACCTGTGTTCTCATACATGGTACCGATGATCAGTCCTCCCTCAGCTTCAATGATAGCTTGCTGGATAGGAGTAACTCTGTACTCATATATATTGAACACATCTCCGTTCGTGAGCTGGTTGATCCGTAGATCGTACTGATTCGGGTTCTCCGAGATTGCGATATCATCGATACCCCAGAAGTAGTGGGAGTATCCTCCAGCGAAGTCTGCATTGTAACCAAATCTCACAAGTACACTGGCCTCATTGGCAGCGGCACATGAGATATCGATCAATGTCGTTGTGACTGGACCTGACCATTCGTTGGCAGACTCGATGAACTCTTCACCTTGCGCAGCAAATTCTGTCCACGTGGTTCCTCCATCTATACTAACTCCGAGAGTGAGTGGTGAAGGAGAGAAACAGCAATATCTAAAGGTCTGTTCGAATTCGACCAGGACAGTATTTCTAGCTGAACAGTCCAATTCTGGAAGCGTCATAAATCCTTGGACATCTTCAAAGCCATCTGAGATAGGTGTATTCCATAGATCGCAATCGAATATGGCCCAGCCATTGGATGCAGTTGTGGAAGTCAATGCCAATTGGTTACCACTGAATTCACCTGCTGGACTAGCCGATGTAGCCATCATCCATATGGGAGTATCCCCTCCGGAATCCTCCACAGTGATAGCACCGTTCTCACCATCGAATCCATTGGAGAATGTCTCGGTGTAGAAGGCTACTCCTTTATTCAAGAAGCTGGTGGGCTTATTAGCAGACTTGACGATGCTTTCGACACGGTCTTGCTTGGTCAGGGATGTTGGGTAGGTGACTTCTTGTGCGACCAGTCCGCTGATCAGAAGAAGACCCAATGCTGTTGTAACTAATTTTTTCATCAGGTTTATCTATTCATTAACATTAGTGGGCGTCAAAAGTAATGGAATTAATCCCCTTAGCGGAGATCAGACCTTACAGAATAGGCAACACGATGCGCAAGCAACTTGAGAAGCTATTGTAAGGAAGGATCAGCCTTCATGATAGAATCGGCCAGACGGGACTTGAGCAGATCATGTCCCACCTCATGTACAAGGGCATGTTGCGGGTTTCTATTCAAATAGCTCCATTCCAATACTTTAGCCGCATCGATCAACTTATCGAAGCGTCCAAGGTGGACTATGATCGGAATTGATCTCAATTCCAACTCACGACCTATCCGCTCTACTTCAGGTCGGATACATCTGAGAAAAGTCCAAGTATTGTAAAGCTGAGTACAGCGCTCTTCAGACCTAGTATTCTCCAAGGCGACCTTGAGTAGTTTTTCATCCAAGAATGGTGTCCGTACCAATATTCGACCTAATCTATTCAGAACTCCTCTATATGCGGGCAGCTTTTTAAATGCCATCCTCCCAAGGCTATTTCGTGTAGCAAAGCGATGCCATTGATTCTCCATGAATCCGTCAGGTGCTAATAGCATTACCTCATCTATGTATTCAGAAGGTATTTCCTGTGCTGCGCTGAGGACCAAGCGAGCTCCCATGCTGTAGCCCATAAGGGAAACTTTGGATACGTTCTGCTCCTTGATGAAATCGATCAAGAATGATCTCCATTCCTCAACGGTCAGACATTGAAGAGGGTCGATCGAAGAGTTCTCTGAGTCAGAATCTCCATGAAAGAAAAGATCGAAAGCGATGAATCGAGTATCCTGCAAAGGACCTAGCAAGGGCTCGAAGACCCTAGCGCGCTGGCCGAAACCATGAAAAGCCAAAATCGTTCTTGACCCCTCACCATAGGTGTGATAGGCCAGTGTCAATCTACCCTGCCGATGGAGGCCGATACTATGATCCAACGCTTGCTCGTTCTGACCGGTGATCAGTTCTTGATGAATACCTTCTCACCTTGATTCCCCTCATTGTCTACGAGCCTGAGGGTATAGATACCGCTCTTCAAAGCTCTCAGTTTGATGGTCGAGAAATCCCTATTTCCGTATTTCTTGTCAGAGTGAGTCAAGACAACTTGACCCCGGGCATCCACTATGCTCCAACCGGCAATGGCTGCAGTGGACTGGATGGTCAAAAGATCGACTGCTGGATTGGGATATACAGAGAACTCCATCTCGTAGGCATCGATTCCAGTTGTGGAAACACATTCCGTTCTGATCGAGTTGAAATAATTGATGGCTCCCAACATAGCAGGTAAAAAACAATCTCCATGATCGAGTGGACCTAGTTCTATCGCAGCCACATCGGGAGCACCATTGGTCTGCATAGCGGCCAAGGCATCGGTCGAGTTGGTATAATCCACCTGCTCATCTTGCGTACAGTAGTACATGCGCACTCCACGTTGTGGGGTCCAGTCATAATTATCATTGTCGGCCAAGGCTAGTCTGAAGGGATGATCCATATTGGATTCAAAATCGGAGTAATAGGCCGGAGTCAGAAGATCGGTGATGACCTGAGGCAATTGAGGGTTGAGATTGGCCATACTGTAGGTGGTGTTGTTCCCATCGAAATACGGCACTACGATACCGTCATAGGGATCCTGAAGAACATCGGAATAGGTTCCATAAATGTTTCCATAGGCCAATTCATAACTAGAGAGCGCATAGACGATGTATCCGGGATTGGAATAAGGTTCTCCAGAAAGGATGGTGGCGGTCTGTGAGCCACTCAGATTGTAAGGACCTGATCCAGGGGCAGAACCCAATACATTGAACTCATCCAGTAGAGCGTTGTCCTCGATATACTTGTGCAGTGCCATGGCAGCATGACCACCTTGGGAATAGCCCGTGATGAGTAATTCTCCATTGTCAGCCTCATCGATAGTGACCAGGTGCTCGCGCATGGCCCGAATGAGATCCACTCCGGCAGTAGCCTCTGACTGTGCATGGACATAGGGATGTAGACCGGGGCTATCTCCCATTCCTATATAGTCAGGAGCGAGTGAATAGTAGCCCAGAGAGGCGATGAATTTACCGATGAAGGCTTCTGCATTATCCCTACTCGGCACATTCTCTTTATTGAGCACTGTACCGTGATTATAGATACTGATCGGAAACAATGTACACTCGTCACTCACTGGTTTGGAAAACGCCCCAGATGCGATAGTAGCATTCCCATTGGCATCTACGGTATTGTAGACCACCTTGTAGAATTCCACATCATATTCTGCCTGTTGACCCGGTACTAGATCGAGTTCTTCCGCTGTGTAGGTATCCAACAGCTCGATGCTCACCAGATACTGGGCGTAGCTTTGAACTGCAGAGAACATGAAAATAAGTGCGAGTAGAATTGTTTGACGCATGGTAGATATTTAAGAGCGTGAATATAAATGAGTTGAGTAAATGGCGTTGTTTTTCCATGGGGCTATGCTCGTAATGCTGAGCATCCAATCCATCGAGTCGATCGGGAAGCGTGTACTTTTGAACCCATGCCATTGGATACCATCATCTCGCTCAAGGATGCACAGATATACCAGAAGGATATGCTTGTGCTGAGCCATGTCGACCTTCAAGTCGATAAAGGAGAATTCGTCTACTTGATCGGTAAGACCGGAAGTGGAAAAAGCTCCTTGTTGAAGACACTGTACGGTGAGCTCTTACTCAATGAAGGTGAAGGGACAGTGTGCGATTTCGATCTACGAAAGCTCAAGAAGAAAGAAGTGCCTCACCTGCGCAGGAAACTGGGCATCGTATTCCAGGATTTCGAGTTGTTGATGGACCGGTCGGTAAATGCCAATCTGGATTTTGTTATGCGGGCCACCGGCTGGAAGAGCAAGCATGAGATCGAGAAACGCAGAGAAGAAGTGCTGGACAAAGTAGGACTAGCGACCAAGGGCTATAAGATGCCTCATGAACTCTCAGGAGGAGAGCAACAGCGGGTGGTGATTGCCCGGGCCTTGCTCAATGACCCTTATCTCATCTTAGCGGATGAGCCGACCGGAAACCTGGACCCGGCCACTACCGAAGAGATTCTCCACTTACTCTCCGAGATATCGAAGAACGGGCGGGCTATCGTCATGGCGACCCACGACTACACGCTGATGAATAACTACTCTACCCGTATCATCAAGTGTGAGAATAATCGCGTGATCGATCAGGCTGTGACAGCCTAGTGGTCATACTGAACCTGGAGAGAATATTTCTTCCAAGACCTGCTCTTCGTTTTTCCAATTGATCGATTCTCTGGTCCTCCTAGCGGATTCCTTCCATCCTTGAAATCGCTCCCTAGCGGAAAAAGCCTCTTCTACACCTTGAGCAATACGCTCTGGTGTGACCTCATCGATGATCCACCCGATCGAGTGTTCCAGGATAAAACGTTCCGTCTCCACCATGTTGCTGCTCAGGACTGGAATTCCTGCTGCCATATAATCCACCACCTTGTTGGGAAGTGCATACCGATAATTGGCATTGGTCCCTTTGTCCAAACTCAGACCCAGGTCTGCATTGAAGGTGAACTGCATCATTTCCTGGTAGGGCATCTTGGGTCGGAATTGCACACGACCTTCTAGACCCAGCCGAGCTACCTCACTCATCATCTGCGCCAGCCTATCCCCTGAACCTACGATCAGCAGCTGATATTCTTCTGGTAGAAGTGCCATGGCCTGCACAGCCTCTTCCCCTCCTCTATCCAAATTGAGCCCAGCTCCCTGCATGATGAGGATCCGCTTATCCTCAGGCAGGCCCAACTCCTTTCGTGATCGTATATGCTCCAGACCCTCGATATCCGGGTAATTGTGCACCACTTTGACGTCCACCCTGTACTTCTTCTGATAGATATCTGCTATCGACCGATTGACCGTATAGACCTCTTCCAGTTGGGGGAAGATCCATGACTCTATCGTCAACCATACCTTACGCGCCCATCGCCCTTCCAACTCTGGGACTTCTGTGAAGTACTCATGACTGTCGTAGACCAATCGCTTCCCTCTCCTGAATCTGAAGGCGAGATAATTGGCCAGCAAAGTGTCGAGATCGTTGGCCAGGAGTATATCTGCCCGATTCTTCAGGAGGAAAAAGAATAGCCTCAGGTTGTACTCAAAATAAAAGAGAGGTCCTTTGGTAAAGGCCAAGCGCATGCGATGCGTGCGATAGGGTCTGGAGATGGGCAGGCTCCCTTCGAGTTTCCTACCGACCAGAATAACCTTGAAACCATTTCGGTGAAGAAAAGCACAGGTCTTCTTCACCCGTTGATCGGTGACCAGGTCATTGGTAACTGAGACGATGATGCGTTGAGGCATGTGGTAGCGGACCGGAATTCAATGCCGAATATTCCATTTTATTATGTGGAAATGCCTCGCATGAGCTGATCTTATGCACCAAAAGCTTGTGCATCTTCGCCAGCAGATGGACTTCCAGCAGAACATATCGCTCAAGGCCTACAACACTTTCGGTCTCGAGGTACGTGCTGAGCAATTTGCCTCATTCAGCAATGAAGAAGAACTTGTAGAGGGTCTGGATCTCTGCCACGCTGAGCCTTCTCTTATACTAGGTGGAGGGTCCAATATCCTCTTGACGAAGGATATCCCAGGCCTTGTGTTGCGAAATGAGATCCCGGGTATCGACATCAGTCCTTGGAATGACGAGACCTATATCGTTCGGGCCGGTGCTGGAATGGTCTGGCATGATCTGGTGAGCTATTGTGTGGAAAATGGTTTGGGTGGTATCGAGAACCTGAGTCTCATCCCGGGTTCGGTAGGAGCTGCTCCCATGCAGAATATCGGTGCCTATGGCGTGGAGATCAAGGATGTATTCCATGGTCTGGAAGCCCTACATATCCCCACAGGAGAAGTACATCGTTTCGGTCTGGAAGAATGCAGATTCGGATATCGGGAAAGTGTATTCAAGCGAAGCCTGAAAGGTCAGTATGTCATTACCCGACTCGAATTGCGTCTGAGCAAGAATTCCACTCTCAACACGAGCTACGGAGCCATCGAAGCTGAATTGGAACGACTTGGGAAAGCACCCAGCATTCAAAGTATCAGTGAGGCGGTGATCAACATTCGCAGAAGCAAGTTGCCTGATCCACAGAAGATCGGCAATGCGGGTTCTTTCTTCAAGAATCCGGTCATCGAATCAGAGCGCTTCGAAGAAATCCGTTCTCGCTATCCGGACATTCCTAATTATCCCGCCCCACAAGGCGTGAAAGTCGCTGCTGGGTGGCTGATTGAGCAAGCAGGATGGAAAGGAAAGGATCTGGGGGGTTATGGAGTTCATGATAGACAAGCCCTTGTCTTGGTGAATCGCGGACAGGCCACCGGAGAGAAACTCTATCGATTATCTAAAGATATCATAGCCTCAGTCCATGAGAAGTACGGTATCACTCTCGAGCGGGAAGTGAATGTGATATGAACACACGGGTTCGTACGCAAGGTTTACTTTTGCCCAAAATCTAGAACATGGCAGACGAGAAGAAACCCAAGCAGGGACAATTGAATATCGAATTGAGTGAAGAAGTGGCCGGAGGGGTCTATTCCAATCTGTGCATCATTACGCACTCTCAGAGTGAATTCGTGATGGATTATATACGTGTCATGCCCGGTGTACCCAAAGCCCAAGTGAAGTCACGTATCATCTTGACGCCTCAGCATGCCAAGCGTCTCTTGCGTGCTCTGAATGATAACGTGAAGCGATTCGAGGCTCAACATGGAACCATCACTGAAGCCGCTCAACCGGATATCAATCTACCGATGAACTTCGGTGGACCGGCAGGTGAAGCCTAAGTCTTTCCAGCCTTCTATTTGTTTGAAATACAAGTTCAGCCAGCAGAAGTCGGGCTGACTGCAGATTTATACTGATCCAGTACCTCTTTGATCTGAAGGATGATCGGAGTACGCTCGTCCTGCTCTTTTTCTTCGAGATAGTCATCCACATTGAGACTGGCCACGGCTATGACATCCATATCGAACGGGGGCTCGAGATTCTCAAGAATGGTCAAGACTTCGAAAGCGGTCATGTAGTCGCCTCTCAGCCCGGCATTGACAATGACATCCAAGTGCTCGACCGGCTGGTACCCTGAGTTCCAGATACTGGTCAAGATGAAAGGATGATGTTCCTTGAATCGCTCCTCTCTCAGCAAGCCTACAAGAGCCACATCCCCTCCCTCTAATTTCATGCTGGAAAGCATTTTGGTGAGTTCCTCTTTAATGGGACCTTCTTCAGCTTTTACATACACATCCATGAGGGCCGGAATCTCATCGGCAGTTCCACTTTTGGTAATGGTCTTGAGGGCCTTCATCACCTTGGAGTCATCCTTGTCAAATAGGTCGAGGATGGCTTGTTTGAGGGTCTTTGATTTCTTTTCGGCCATGTGTCTAATTTCTTGCTCCGAAGATACTACTCCCTATTCTCACCATAGTACTCCCTTCTTCGATCGCTACTTCAAAATCACCAGACATACCTATTGATAGAGTATTCATATCCAGTTTTTTATCATCTTCTAATTCAAGTATAGAATCATGAAATTTCTTGAGCATTTTGAACTCTGATCTTACCTGACGCATATCATCTGTGAAGGTGGCCATACCCATCAGTCCTCTGACATTCACATGCTCGAAACCTGTCAATTCCCCACTGGAGATCAGCTCCTTCAACTCCTTATCATCGAAACCATATTTAGCCTCTTCCTGTGCGATATGTACTTGAAGTAGCACATCTACTTTCCGGCCTATCCTAGCTGCCCTTTTCTCGATCTCTTCCAAAAGTCGGATACTATCCACGGCATGGATCAGATGTACGAAGTCGATGATGTATTTGACCTTGTTGGTCTGCAGGTGACCGATCATATGCCAGCGGATGTCTTCGGGCAATTCCTTGTGCTTGGACTGCATCTCTTGTGGTCGGTTCTCACCGAAATCACGTTGACCTGCGTCATAGGCTTCTCGGATCATTTCCACCGGTTTGGTCTTGGACACCGCCACTAAGGTGACATGATCAGGCAGGCTCTCTCGGATGGCTTTCAGATTCTCCTTGATCATGATCAGTGCTTCTTCAAGCTGTATATGGTCAATGCACTGCGCAGCTTGGGTTCGACCCAAGTACTCTTGGGAGGCATGGTCTCTCCCCTATCTGCTACATCGAAGATCTCCTTGACCTGAGTGGGATAGAGCGCAATGAGCACGTCTACAGTTTCATCTCGTAACGTCCTTTGGACCCCATCCAAGCCTTCATTTCCACTCAAGAAATGAATGCGTTTATCGTTACGGAGGTCGGTGATATCGAAAAGTGGCTCGAGAATGGCTCGAGAACAGAGTTCGACATCGAGTAGTTCGACATCTATCTCTTTAGCTGTCAGTCGATAGTGACATCCGCTGATGTAGATGTACAATTCTCCATGCTTGTTTGGGATTTCTACCTCATCCAATGGCTGGACATGGAAGGAATCTCTCAGACCTTCAAGTACTTCTTCTCTATCGAGTTCTGCATCCAGTCTCAATACGCGATGAAATGCCTCTATATGCATCTGTGAAGCAGGTACGAGATAGGACATGAAGAAATCATGAGGTGCTTCGGTGCCATATGTGCCGCCATTGACCTGCTCGGTCAAGCGGGCTGATGAGGCACAGCGATGGTGTCCATCTGCTATGTAAAAGGATTGCATCTCTTCAAAGGCATTCCGTAAGGCGATCACATTCTGCTCATCATCTACGCGCCATAGACTATGACGCACCATGTCTGTCGTGGTGAAATCATAGAGGGGAGGATCTTTCTTGACCTCATCCATAATGACTTCTACATCCTTCCTATCCCGATAGGTGAGTAATACCGGTTCGGCATTTATCCCCGTGATGTTCAGATACTTGGTGAACATCTTCTCCCTCTTGGAAAGGGTCAGCTCGTGTTTCTTGATCTTTCCATCCACATAATCTTGGCTAGAGGTAGCACAGATAAGCCCTGTAAATGCGCGGCCTTGATTCTCATAGTGCTGCCGGTAGATGTAGAACGCAGGACGCTCATCTTGTATGAAATAGCCTTGGCCATAGAATTCCAGGTATTTCTCCCGTACTTTCTTGAAGTACTTCTTAGAGCCTGGACGGGCGGCATCCTCCATCCCATGGTCGGGATTGATCACATGTATGAAGGAATATAGATTGCTGGATAGCTTGTGGGTAAGGGCCTCGTGGTCATAGCTGATGTAGGACCTGGACACTACCAGATGCACCTTATCCGGTGCGGGTCTAATAGCGCGGAATGGTCTGACCAGCGGCATATCAGCCTTTGAAATATTGGATCAGATGATCGGCCAATTCCAGACCGATACGATCCTGTGCTTCTCCGGTAGCAGCTCCGATATGCGGTGTGAGAGCGATCTTCTTATGCTTCAGTACATCCTCGCGTGGTGTAGGCTCGTTCTCAAATACATCCAGCGCAGCATAGCGCAATTTACCTGCATCCAAAGCTGCCATGAGCGCATCTTCATCCACTACTCCACCGCGGGCGGCATTGACGATAGAAGCCCCATCTTTCATCTTCTTGATCTCGTCAGCTCCGATCACGGCCGATCCATCGTCCTGCTTAGGGACATGTAGGGTGATGAAGTCACTCTGCGCGAGCAGCTCATCCATCTCCACTTGCTCTACCGGAGCCTTCACTTCTCCTACTCCATGGATGTGGAGGCTTATCTCAGAGACTTGTGCATAGGGGTCAGTGACGATGACCCGCATCCCTACTCCAATGGCGCGTTTAGCAGTAGCTTGGCCTATACGACCAATGCCGACCACTCCCAGTGTTTTGCCCGCCAGTTCCACTCCTTTGGCATATTTCTTCTTCAAGACCTTGAACTCAGTGTTGCCACTTTCAGGCATCTGACGATTACTATCGTGCAGGTGTCGTGCACAGCTGTAGAGATGCCCCATGACCAGTTCTCCTACCGAATCAGATGATGCAGCAGGGGTATTTTGGACCTTGAGCCCTTTCTCTCGGGCGTAATCCACATCGATATTGTCCATTCCCACACCGCCCCTGCCGATGAATTTGAGGCCTGGACAAGCATCGATCAATTCTTTTCTGGCTGTGGTAGCTGAGCGGACCAATAAGGCTACATAGCCTTCATTGTTAATGGTATCAGCAAGAGCATTCTGATCCACCTTATCAGTGACCACGGTGAAGCCATGGGCCTCTAGTTTTTCTTTTCCAACGGCTGATATGCCGTCATTAGCAAGGATCTTCATAATCGATTCAAGAGCTATAATTCAAGATTCAAGAGTTCGGATTCATGGGGATTCAAGCCCCTTTCTCCAATTCTTGCATACAATCCACCAATACCTGTACAGACTCCAGCGGAAGTGCGTTGTACATGCTTGCGCGATATCCACCTACGGAGCGATGCCCTTTGATCCCACTGATGCCGGCCTCGTTCCAGAGGCTGTTCCATCGGTCGGTCAAAGACTCATCGGTGAGAGTGAAGGTGGCATTCATATGTGAACGGTCTGTGACTTCGGCCACACCTTGAAAGAGTGGATTGCG
This sequence comes from Flavobacteriales bacterium, assembly GCA_013001705.1. Lineage (NCBI taxonomy): Bacteria > Pseudomonadati > Bacteroidota > Flavobacteriia > Flavobacteriales > Flavobacteriales bacterium. Next base: position 3,559 of record JABDLZ010000264.1, on the reverse strand, counting down.
GTCTATCTCTCCGTAGAGTAGTGCAGATTTGGCCTCATTGCGTTCTTGAATGGCCTTCACCCCTCCGAATTCCTTGAGCCATCTCAAGTTGAGCATGGCCACATACACGGCAAAAGCTGGAGGTGTATTGAACATACTGTCCTTGCCTATGTGCACCTGTAGATCCAGCATCGAAGGTATTTCCCGTCCTGTCTGACCGAGAATCTCTTCCTTGACTATATAGAGCGTTGCTCCAGCAGGTCCCAGATTCTTTTGCGCGCCAGCATAGATGATGTCGAATTTGGAGGCATCTATCTCTTTGGAGAAGATATCCGAGCTCATATCGGCCACGAGTGGAATATGTGATTCCGGTATCTGATGGTACTGCGTACCGAAGATGGTATTGTTGGTAGTGATGTGCAGATAGTCAGCATCAGAAGGTACGGTGAATCCCTTCGGGATGTATGAGTGATTCTTATCCTCGCTGGACGCTATCACTTGAGCATCGCCTACTCTCTTGGCCTCCTTGATGGCCTTGCTACTCCAAGTGCCTGTGTTGACATACGCTGCTTTTCCACCCTCGGCTTTCATGAGATTCAAGGCGGTGATCAAGAATCCCAAGCTCGCACCTCCTTGTAGATAGAGTGCGGTATACCCAGCAGGTACATTCAATACTCCCAAGGCACTTTGGCGCGCCTCTTCCATGACTGCGACATATTCCTTGCTGCGGTGAGACATCTCCAGAATACTAAGTCCTGTACCATTGAAATCGACACAGGATCGAGCTGCCTGTTCCATCACCGTTCTAGGCAGGATACAAGGCCCCGCACTGTAGTTGTGGATCTTCTTGGTCATAACGTTTTCCATCATGCCGCGAAGGTAGGATTAAGGCACGGAGAATGAAATGGTTTTATCCACTGGAGTCGGAATATGTCAAGGATCTCATGAGTGGCTATGAGCGGATTATAAGGTCGTTGAAATCCCCGAGATTAAAAATATCAGACTCCTATCTCCAATCAGGCCATGTACCCTGTTTCTCCTTAGTTTTGGTATGCGTATGAACCTCCGTCCTAGCTACCTCTCTCTTCTCCTGGGTTTTGTCCTCTTTACTTCAGGGCTCTATGCGCAATATGACTCCCCATACATCGTCACTCCACAAGTCTACAATGGAAGAGATGTAGCTTGTCTCGATGCCGATCAGGACGGCTATCAAGACATCTTGGTCGTAAATAATGCAACGAGAACCCTCGCATTATTTATAAATGATGGTTCGGGTGATAGCTATGAATACGCCCAATCGTTAGTCTTTGATGACGCAGTGAACGACCTACGAACAGGAGACTTCAATGGAGATGGCATGACCGATCTGGTCACATCACATTATGAGCTTCAGCGCATCATGCTCCACCTCAATCAAGGGGATGGTAGTTTCTCAGACCCCATACTGGTGGCAGAGAATCCATCCAACGCGAGTGAGTTCTATGGTGATTCCACAGAGGATAATTTCGACATCGGGGATATGGATGGTGATGGGGACTTGGACATCGCCTCCACAAGGCGCGACTGGGATCGTGTGATCTGGTGGCGAAATGATGGCACCGGTCATTTCGGGGTGGATAATGTAGTGGACTATACATCCGATGGTGCGGGCTTCATGAGGTTGGTGGATATGGATGATGATGGCGATCTGGATATAGTGACCACCCACGTGGCCGATGATTTCGTTTCTATCTATCCGAACAATGGAATCGGCCTATTTGATTGGCCCACAGTCATTGCAGGCGAATATTTCCGAGCGCGTGGTGCAGATATGGATCTGGATGGACTCACTGACATAGTGGCCTTCGAGAATATCGGGGTCTCGGGCTTCAAAATGGTCTGGTTGCCCGCTCTGGATTCGACTAGCTATGGACCCCCACAGGAATTGACCGAACTCTATCAGAATTTCATCACTTGGGAACTGAATGATCTTGACCAAGATGGAGATAAGGATATATTCTTCACATCCTATGTCCCCTATGCCGATACCGCTGAATATGAGCTTCCTTCTACCATTTTCATGATCGAGAATTTGGGCTCGGGCTTATTCTCAGAACCCTTACCCATTCCGTGTGACCGACCGTATGTACTCGGTCTTGATTTCTGCGACATGGATAACGATGGAGATCCGGATTTCTTGGCCAGCAGCTCTGGTCTGGCTGGAGCTCCTCTTCCTCTGTCCTTAGATGATAATTCTGTGATCAAATACGAGAATCTCGGTTCGGGGCAACTCGGTTCTGAAGAATTGATACCCAGCACCAAAGCCAAGTCTTTCGCAGAAATAGATCTAGCCGATCTGGATGGTGATGGCGACCTCGATATCCTAGCAGCTGCTGAAAGGCATATAGATGTGTTCTGGTATGAGAACGATGGGAATGGACGATACTTGGTAGAGCATGAGTTACCACCTGTAGATTATGAACCTATCAATCAGATTGGAAGAGCAATAGCAGTCCATGCCATGGATGTCGATGCAGATGGAGATATGGATGTCATTTCCTCCAGAGCCGGAAATACCGGATCACCTGATTTCGACTACGTAGGATCCCAGATCATCGTTCATACGAATGATGGAGAAGGTAATTTCAGCTACGAAGCACAGTACGGTACTGAATCCTTAGAAGGTGATGAGGTCAGACATTTCTACAATGCGGACCTGGACAACGATGGAGATGAAGACCTCTTGTTCTCCCAGCTGGATTATCGGGCCAATTGGAAACGCAATGACGGTACAGGTATCTTTTCCGATACCTGGGGTATCTACCTCTGTTATAATAATCGACACACACTCACTGCCGATATGGATGGAGATGGGCTGTTGGATATCATCTGCAATGGCACCAACATCATTTTCAACAACGGCACGGATGAACCTTTCGGCCCTGGTTCGAACAACAATGAGACTTTATGGATAGACCTCCCGCCAATTAATAATATCAGGGCGATCGATATCGCTGATTGGGATGAGGATGGAGATACGGACATCCTCATTGCAGGCTATGGAGATGGAAAGATCGTACTGGTAGAGAATCTCGGAGAACTGGAATTCACCTATCACATCCTTACCGAGCAAGCGCTCTCGCCATTCTTCATCCGATTCAATGATATGGATGGTGATGGAGATTTGGACGTTTTGTATGTGACTCGAGAGAACCAGACAGTTTCTTGGCTGAAGAACCAAGGCTACTTCTTCGACCCGGATCCGATCGTCATCATGAGCCCTCCTGCAGCTACTGATTGGCCATTGGATGTGGAAGTAGGTGATCTGGATAATGACTCCGACCTGGATATAGTAGTAGTCGGTGACTACACGATCAGAACCTTGGAAAATCGATCAGGAGAAGGATGCACTGATCCGGCTGCATGCAACTTCGACCCTTCTGCCTATGCCGATGACTTGTCTTGCTGTTACTCGATTTGCGGCTGTCCAGATAGCACCGCGACCAATTATGACCCAGCAGCAGATTGCAATATAGGCTCCTGCTTATATGATGTTACAGGCATGGTGTTCTTTGACGAGAACGAGGACGGGGTATATAAC
>JABDLZ010000263.1 GCA_013001705.1 Flavobacteriales bacterium | reverse complement strand
TGATATCCTGGTAGTAAACAGTGAGTGAGGTGTCGCAATCATCCGTTGCATTGACATATAAAGACTGCATCTCATCACAGGGTATCTCTATGTAGGGATCATCTATATGTATTTCAGGAGCTACCGTATCGATCAAATTGATGGCCTGAGTAGCGATCGAGCTATTACCACAATCATCTACAGCGGACCATGTCCGTTCAAAAGACAGGCAGTCACCTGGTATTTGAGTCTCAGAAAATATGACGGGAATATCGCCATCACACGCATCGAAAGCCGTGACTTCAGGTGCAGGTGGCAAAGAGGTGCAGTATAGGTCGATATCATCAGGTACACCGGTCAGCCAGGGATTCAGATCATCGACCAAGGTGATGGTCTGTATATCGATGGCCGAGTTTCCACAGGCATCAGTGGCCGTATAGGTCAGAGTCCACACCCCGCCTTGTCCGCAGCTCGGGTCAAAAACACTATCCACTTCGACATTCACCGGATAATAGCATTGATCATCGACCACATAGCCAGCATGGTCACCGACTTCATCACAATCAACACTCACATCATCGAAGGCCTCGATCGTTGGAGGAATGGTGTCGATCTCTACATATTGGAAATACAAACTCTCTTGATTGCCGCACAGATCGGTCACCGTGATGTACCAATCGACCACCTCGCCTCCGCAATAGGTGTCATACTCATCCACGATCTCGATAATGAGGTCCTCCTCAGGCGTGCAATTATCAGCATACTGGAAATCCGGGAATTGTGAGGGTGCACCACAATCGGTCGTTATCTGAAGGATATTCGGAGTAATAGTAGGTGCCTCATCATCCCCTACAACAGTGGTTATCACTCCGCAATGGATGAGTGTATCGGGAACACAACCTTCACAATCGATGATCAGCGCCACTTCTACCGACTCGTTACAATTACTTCCGATCTGCACATCGATACTGGAACCATTGTCATTCAATATACTACCGTTGCCTACCACCGACCAGAGATAATCGGGATTATCGCAGATACCGGTAATGGGCGCGGTGTAGGTCTGAATAGACCCCGGGCATACTGGACCCGTCTCTCCTTCGATAATGCACGAACCACAAGGCACCCCACTATCCAGAACGGATGCCGTATCCGAGTCTGCAACATCGGCCAGGCCTAAGTCTTCACCCAGCTCATCCACGGGGTTGAGTTGAACGGAGGCCGTATTGACAAGATCCCCAACGATGGTAGTCTCATAATAATAGGTGATACTATTCGCTGGAGCATCATCCACCGGGCCGATCGGATATCCACCTGATGCGACCATCAAGCCTGGGCTCGCTTCAGTGATGCCGAGATCGGCATCGGTGAAGGACACCAGTTCCAGATAGGTGTCTCCGAGGTTGGTGATCTTGAAACAGTAGGTCACAGGGTCACCCGTAAGACCAGATACCTCTTCTACCCCAGGACATGAAGCTCCATTGTCATGGCCCAGATAGACCGTCTTCTCCAGGAGCACGGCTGGGTCACATGATTCGAAGACGATCTCGCTGAAGTCATCTTGAAGTTCTTCGAAGGTGGCCTGAGTATAATCTGAATTGGCAGGAGTCAATCCATCCCCATTTCCTGGAGCTGTATCCTCATCTGGCCCCGTCATAGAGGCGATATTGCTCAAATTGATGTTCTCTCCGAGGGCGAAGGCATATATGTGAGAACCTGCGCTCTTAACAGCATCTGCCTTAGGAATGGCTTGATTCAATGCATCGGTCTCATCACAACCTGCGCATGTTGTGTTGTCATCATTAACATAGGCTGTCGGGTTTCCATCGGTCATGAAGATGACAAGGTCGGCCAGTTGAACCGAATTCAGCGAAATGACGTCATCGAATACGGCCTCCCAGTTGGTCCAGCCTACTGCTTCATATCCAGAAGTACCATTAGCAGGTGGGTTGACTCCTCCTGGGTAGAGGTATTCTGAAAGATCGCTGATGAAATCATCATCGATAGTCCGGTAACCAGGTGCTCCGGGTCCCGCACCATCAATATCTATGATCTCGGATTCAGTACTGAACTCCACGATAGCCATATCCCCTCCTTTGTTGTTCAGAGCGGTGGCCAGACCGAGTGTAGCTGCTCTTACTTCCTGTTCGTTCTGAGAGAACTGACCGGGAAAAGCAGCGTCATCATCGATAGAGCCGGATTCATCCAGGATCAAGACCACGTTGAAATCCTCACATGGTCCGATGACCAGGTCCGGATTATCTACGATAAGAGATCGCAAAGCATCCTCGTCAGCGGGGTCGAAGGGGACGAATTTGGTCCCAGGTTCTATGGAAGGTTCGCTGGTCTCCTGCCCAATGAGAATACCTCCACAGAGCAGTGAGAATAGGAACGAAAGAGTGATCGACTTCGAAAAAGCCGAGTACATCGAAGTTGGCATTAGAACGCGTTTAAAGGTTGGAAGAGCACATCAATTCAAAGGTCAGCACTCTTTTCGTAGACGAAAGTTATTAAAACTTCGACCAGCGCGCCAATATATTCGTCAAAAAGAATCTACTCGAGAGCTTATCAAGTTCGATTTTCAAGAATATCAGTTGCCAATCTGCTTGACGATAGCCTGCACACAGCGCTGACCATCGATAGCCGCTGATACGATTCCTCCCGCATAGCCCGCTCCTTCTCCACAAGGATACAAGCCTTGGATATCCACGTGCTGCAGCGTCTCTTTATCGCGTGGGATGCGTATGGGAGAAGAGGTACGTGATTCAGTAGCTACTACTACGGCCTCATTGGTCAGATAGGCAGGCATCTTCTTTCCGAATTGCTTGAAAGCACTCTGAAGTGCCCTATGGATCCGCTCGGGAAGGACGAGTCCCAGATCGACAGAGGTGATCCCTGGATAATAGCTGCAATCCGGCAGATCGGAAGAGACCCTCCCATGTACAAAGTCATTCAATCGCTGGGCCGGTGCTGTCTGGGTCTCTCCTGCCAGCTTCCATGCCCGTTTTTCGACACTAGCTTGGAAGTGCATTCCAGCGAGTGCACCATATTCTGCAAAAGGTCTGATGTCCGCATCACGCACCTGTACCACTATCCCTGAATTCGCATAGGGATTGTTACGCTTACTCGGACTCCATCCATTGGTCACTATCTCTCCCGGACGAGTTGCACAAGGAGCGATGATACCACCGGGGCACATGCAGAATGAGAATACTCCTGTATCCCCTACTTGACATACCAGATTATAGGATGCAGGAGGTAAAATATCGGGTCTCGTACTCTTCCCATATTGCATCCGATCCACCAATTCCTGCGGATGCTCCACCCGTACTCCAAGGGCAAAGTCCTTATTCTCGATGCGTATATCCCGTTCTCTGCAGAGTGTGAAGATGTCCCTCGCAGAATGTCCTGTAGCTAGAATGAGTTGGTCTACTGCTATCTCCTGATCACCATTTATGAGAATGGCCTGTACCTGCTGGTCACGGATAATGATATCCGTCAATCGGGCGTTGAAATGAATCTCACCCCCGTGATCGAGAATCGTCTCTCGGATTGCGGTGATGATCCCCGGTAACTTATTGGTCCCAATATGCGGATGCGCATCTATGAGTATATCCCTTGCCGCTCCATGAAAGACCAGTGTCTCGAGTATCTTCTGAACGTCTCCCCGCTTCTTCGATCGTGTATATAGTTTCCCATCGCTGTACGCACCAGCCCCTCCTTCTCCGAAGCAATAATTGCTCTCCGGGTCTACGATATGCTCCTTGTTGAGCTTAGCGATATCCCGTCTTCTGGCCCGAACATCCTTACCTCTCTCGTAGACCACAGGTCTCAGCCCCATCTC
>JABDLZ010000262.1 GCA_013001705.1 Flavobacteriales bacterium | reverse complement strand
CCCACCAATCGCCAAGGTTCCCGTTATTACCTCCCAACCCCATGTAAATCTTATCACCGAATGTCACAAAGGCAGGATGACTCCTTGGAGTACAAGGGCAATCTGCTAATTGAACAAAGGACTCGGTATCCGTATCGAATCTCCATAGGTCATTGGCCTCACCTGTCACTGGCCCACCGAAGGTCAGTCCGAATCCGAAATAACCGGTATTCTCGATCATATCACCAATTCCATACCCGCGGATCAGCTCAGAATATTCATCCAGCTCTTCCCAGGAATCAGTCTCTGGCGTGTATCTCCAAACTTCATTCGTGAAACTACCTGTGACCACATAGCCATATCCGTTAGCGGCAAAACCTATTCCATGATGTCTTCCTGAGAATGGGCTATTTCCAAGTTCTTCCCATTCTTGCGCAGTGCATAGACAAGAAACTGTCAAGGCTAAGGCCGTTGAAAGGAAGTTGATGGAGAGAAGCTTAAGATCTATCATAAGAGGAAATTTCTATTGTATCGGTCGCTAACGGACGGCAATCTATACAACAGATATGTGACTAGGTCCATTCGCTTCTGACAACAATAGGAATGTCAACAGCTTGACATGTTGTAGTGATAAACAGGACCCTGAATAGAATAAAGCATGTGGCTCATTGTCAATTCTCCGAGATATGATTCCAAGCCAATGCTGCTGGGCCATGGACAGAACTGGAATCGGCTGAATCAGAGACCAAGACCTTTATCTTATTCTTATAAGGTGTGAAGAGGTTCTTCTCCATACTGGCTACTACCGGATCTATAAGTAGATTTCCCGCCTTGCTCAATCCTCCTGTGAGGATGATCGCTTCAGGATCTAAATGAGCTACTGTGTTGGCCATACTATCTCCAAGGCAATCAGCTGCATCAGCAAAAGCCTTCAAAGCAACCTGATCACCATTCAATGCCGCTGTCGCTATGATTTCCCCCGTCATATCAGCAAAACTGACTTCGCGGAGTACTGATCTCGATTTCATCGAAGCCATGAGCTCAAAGACAGTTCGCTTCAATCCTGTAACAGAGGCATAGGTCTCTAAACAACCTTTCAAGCCGCATTTACATTGTCGCCCGTTGGGATCGATACTCACATGTCCTATCTCACCGGCCAGACCATGCTCACCGATCAAAAGTTCACCATTGATAATGATCCCACTCCCAAGCCCAGTACCCAAGGTCAGGACCACGAAGTTCTTCATGCCCTTGGCCTTACCGAATACCATCTCACCCAAGGCTGTTGCATTGGCATCATTAGCGATCACCGTTTCTTTGCCGAATCGACTTCTCACTTCATCCAATAGTGGAACCTTGTCGCCCCACTGAAGATTAGGTGCAAATTCTATCATACCACTCAAGGAGTTAGCATTGGGTGCACCAACACCGACTGCGAGAACTTCAACTTCTAGTCCTGCAGACATTTCGGTCACATGGCTCTCGAGTCGATCCATGAATGAATCAAAAGGTTGCTCTGCTTCAGTGTCGAAGGTTTTTTGAGCCAATATTACTCCTTGCTCATTCACCAGACCGATCTTGGTCAAGGTGCCGCCTATATCTACTGCTAGTACTACTTCCATGGCTGTTCTTCTTGGCAAGGCTCTACATTAACGCCTTTCCTGAATTTACAATGGCTTTGGTACGGTATACCATCACCTTGAATTATAAGCAAGGCAATATAAAAGGATCTTTAAAAAAGTCTCATTGAAATACTCTGACATAATCCACAGCCATGAATTTTGGAAAGCTTGTAGTCTCGTCAGGATAACCCGGCCATTGTCCTCCCACGGCCACGTTCATGATAAAAAAGAATCCATTGTCGAAAGGATAATTCTGACTACCCGTTACATTCTGATCGATACTGAAGAATTCTTGGTCATCCATGTACCAAGTGATGCCATTTTCGTCCCAGTCGATAGAAAACACATGGAACTCATTTGCAAAAGTCTGAGGATAAGGAATATAGGTGCTATTACCAATAAACTGATGCTGGGTCCAACTATTACCGAAGTGAACCGTGCCATGAACTACATTCGGAGCCGAGCCTATCAATTCCATGATATCTATTTCTCCACAGGCAGGCCATCCAACCGAAGGAAAATTGGCCCCAAGCATCCATAATGCTGGCCATATTCCCTGATCAACAGGAAGTACCGCTCGTATATCGATACGTCCATATTGGAATTCTTGAAGATCTATTGATTTGAGTCGAGCTGAGGTATACTGTGATCCATTCTTTTGCGCAACGATCATTAGATTACCGTTTGCCACGTATGAATTTGCACTACTCGTAGTATAGATCTGCAATTCCTCATTTCCCCAACCTCCACCTCCGAGATCATATGTCCAATTCTGCATATCAATGGCATCACCATTGAATTCGTCAGACCACACTAAGTTCGTCCAAGATAAGAATCAGCGGAAGTATATCCTCCTGCAGATACCTCGATAATGCTATCATCATTCAGAATGGTCCCTATCGCCTCTTGATAATTGTCCTTTATCGTAGCATTCACAGCCGAAGAAAGAATCACTTTGAATTGCTCATCCTCC
>JABDLZ010000261.1 GCA_013001705.1 Flavobacteriales bacterium | reverse complement strand
CCGGAGGGTCATTCTCCAATGCATCATATGTATACTCCGGATTCAGGTCATGAGAGAAATCATACACTGATTCATCATAGGCAGTGTTGGTCCATTCTGCCACATTACCCGACATACAATAGAGTCCATAGTCATTGGGCTCATAGGATGTCACAGGTACTGTGTGAAAGCCGTTATCCTCTACATAGTCTCCTCTGAGAGGTTTATAGTTGGCCAGAGGACAACCGAGGATGTTCCGTACATAAGGTCCTCCCCATGGATATGGGTTGAGATCCAGTCCACCACGTGCAGCGTACTCCCATTCTGCCTCACTGGGCAATCTGAAGTGTTGCACGAATACTTCACCATGTGATCTGAGCCATGTATTCAGCATCTGGGTCCTCCAAACATTGAATGCCTTGGCCTGATTCCAAGTGATACCTACCAAAGGATAGTCATCAAAAGCCGGGTGCCAGAAGTAGGCATTGGTCATGGGCTCGTTGAAAGAATAGGTGAAATCCTGAATCCACACGAGGGTATCAGGATATACATTGATGATCTCCTTGATGATGAATTGGGAGCGGTCTACGTGACCACGGATGGCATTGTTCTGCCCCTTCCGGTTACGGTAACCCAGATCCATGTCACGGTTAGACTTTACTGCCGCAGCTTTAAGGTCTACCCAGTAGTACTCGAACTTCAACTTACGTGTGTCCAGTTCCTTTCTTCTGTAGAATCGTTCATTCTCGGAGAGATACATGTCCAGCAAAGCTTCACGCTCATCCTCATCATTCCAACGTATCCGCTCATCCCAATTGATAAGTGGTGGATCGAGTTCCTCTCCATAGGCATTCTCCTCGAAGATGTGCTCACCTATGCCTTCTTCTCCCAAGATCCTGTGTGCGGTAGAATCACGCACATAGTCTATGAACTGACGGTACTCATTGTTAGTGATCTCCGTGTCATCCATGTAGAATGCCTGAACGGATACCGTCTTCGACTTGGTCGTATTTGCATATGGAACATCTTGATCGCTCGGGCCCATTATAAATGAACCGAAGTGGATGTAATTCATCCCGTACGGATTGACTTGATAAAAGTCTGGTCTCGGGAAAGACCCCACGAGTTCGCCTCTGTTGCCCCCATTACAGCTAGCTAAAAGCGCAACTATGGAAAAACCAAAAAACAGTTTCTTCATTGTGCTGGTATTTTTCAGTGTATCTCGCAAAATCCCAACGTTCATCAGTTCACTCTGCAGATTCGCTCTGATTATTGTTAGTCTTTAACGAGGCTTCCTGTAAATTGTTACACGGTTACAGGAATCTAACGTTCTTATAAATTTGAGGTGGTAACGGTTTCTTCAGTTTTCTACAGTAGTTCAACATGATCTCATGGCTTCCAGAACTGTAGTTATTCAGTTCGGACATGGTCACATCGTACGAATATCCGATTCTTATGGCTGCTAGCCCCTCACTTAGTTCATGACGGTATCCCAACATGGGGGCTATGGCATCATCAGCACGGCCACTGACACCCACCCAGACCATATCCTTATACATGCCTATCACATTGATATCGATCTGCGTAGAAGCAGCATCTGATTTCATCAGGATATTGGGTAAGAGATCGAAGTTCGGACTGACCGCATATTCGTATCCGGCCATCAGATAATAATGACGGGCTGTTGCGATAGAGAGGTCTGAGAACTCACCTTCTGATAGATGGGTCGAGCTCAATCCGATGTAGAATTTATCTGCTTTGTAGAAGGCACCGAAGGAGAAGTCAATAGTTCCAGCCGAGGTCCCATTATCTGGAATCGCATTATCTGATTCTACAGGATCGATGGAGAGCCATTCATCATTTCCCAACTCCTTAGAGAGGTATCCAATACTCGCACCTAGACCGAGTTTGCCTGAGCCTATATTCTTGAAGTGATAGGAATAGTGGGCTCGGATGATATTGGATGATTCCTGTCCCAATTCGTCATTGAAGATGGTGAGTCCCACACCACTATTGATACGCTTGATCGGAGCGTGACCTTGGAACATGACTGTAGTAGGTGCCCCTTCGAATCCTGTCCACTGCTGTCTGTAGAATCCTGTAAAACAGAGGTTGTTACTGATTCCAGCATAGCCTGGATTGATAGACAACTTATCGAACATGAACTGTGTGAACTGGGGATCCTGTTGCGCAGATGAATGACCACACCAAGCCAACATCACTAAGATTACAACTCTTTTCATCATTGATTGACAGACAGTTAAGTACTTCGGTTTCAAGTTGACCCAAGGGATTTTTGCCCAAGGATGTCCGCTAAAGTAGCTTTTTTTCACATTCCTCTCAGATGTGTGCTTGGATTGCAATCTTCAATGGATCGTCAGAAAACAGACAGCTCTTGGAAAGCTGTTCACTGCAACTTCTGAAACGTACGCCACCAGCGGTCAGGCACTTCTTGGTCGCTTGCCATGACATAGTCTTTGTAGGAACAAGGGACTATCTGAGAACGCTTATATCGGTTTCCTTCCGTATGCGGCATGGGTACTTCGAGCCACCATCGGTCGGTCAATTTGCTCTTGTAGAAAATGATCTCATGATCATCTTTCAGTGAGACACGGTAGCGGGTGAATTGCTCGGAACTGAAATCGATCGATTCGGATCTCCGATTGAGGAAGCCCTCGATAAAACACCAGATGGCCTGGGCGATCAATTGTGCACTTTGACTGCGCATATCGAATTCAGGGTTATACCCGAAGAACGAGATAGAACTCAGCTTCTCGTTGGTGCCGGCCTGAGCCATCAATTGGCAGAGTTGCTCTCCGTAAAGTCCATTGGGCAAAGGATTTCGATGACCCGGATTGTCAGATGCCCGTACAGCTCGCATATCGATGGTCAACATATCGGCTTGTCGTATCACCGGTTCCATCTCACTGATGTCCTCATTGACCTCGCCTAGACGGTGGATGTCAAAGAACATCTTGTTCATCACCGATTGCATCTTTGGATTGACCAGATAGGTCTGATACCCGATGTTGGTGAAATTGAATAGGAAACCGGGCTTATGAAGTATCATCCGGCTCAGATGGTTGTACACATCGGGTTCCCCCTCATTGTCGTGTACATCGAACATGGGATCGATATTGACCACGTTGGTCATCCGTTCCAAGGCACAATAGGCCTTGTAGACTCCTACGGAGCAATAGTCAGCCCCACCGATAAAAATAGGAACGATACCTCGAGCTATGAGATACTCCGCGACATGTTGAACGGCAAACAATGTGTCTTCGACCGCATGACCGGAATGAATATCTCCAAGGTCTACGATCTGAAGTTCAGAAGTGTCCACGAAGAGAGAGTATAGGGCTCTTCTAACTGGATCCACACCATGAGCGCAGCCCTCATTCTCATCGGAGTTCCTTCCCTCACGTATTCCGATGATTGCTAATTGGACATTGTCCAAAGCGGGAATTTCCTTGTCATGGAAGCGCATGTAGTCTCCTATGCTGGAGTCAGCAAAGGATACACCACGGAGCAGATTCTCGGGAATCGCTTGTAGATATATGCCGATGTCCTCTGTCATTTCTTTCGGCTTCTGGATCGTTTGGCCGGGGCAGCCTCAGCGAGTTTCTTACATTCTACCAAGG
>JABDLZ010000260.1 GCA_013001705.1 Flavobacteriales bacterium | reverse complement strand
GAGTAGGTGGAATCGATAAGGTGGGGGATGCTGTGTGGTTCACCGTCTACTATCAGGATAGTGATGTATACCCCTATGCCTATGCTTACCTATGGGTACCCGGCACGATAGGATTTCTGGATACCGTCCCTATGAACGGAGGTCAACCTCATGGGATCGAGCAGGTAGGGAATACTTTATTCTATGTGATCGATGACAATGACGATGATCTGGAGCGTCTCTACTCCTATGACCTGAGTACGGAGACGGACATCGGATTTGTAGACCTACCGGATACCCAGAATGATAACGATCAATCCCCTCGAGGACTGGTCTACAATGAAGGCTATCTCTATCTCATGGCCGATCGTGGTGGCCCAAGTGCCTTTCCATATAACATGCTCTACAAGTATGAGATAGACGTAGATCCAATAGGCGTTGAAGAGATTCCGAATACTGAAGTCCCTATCTCGCTGGCACCTAATCCGGTCAGGGATGTAGTACGCATCGTCAATGCGGATCTACTCGATTCCAATAGACCCATCTGGATATATGATGACTTGGGCAGAGAGGTGGATCGGCTGCGCGCAAGCTCTGAGCTCGACCTATCCCACCTTCCAGCAGGCAGATATCTGCTGATAGTTTCGGCAATAGGTGAACTGCATTCCTTGGAATTCATCAAGGAGTAGAAATAGAAAAAGGGCGTCTTTGATTGACGCCCTTACTCTTGAATATCGGTTGAGGCTCAGTCCTCGATCTCTTGTAGTCGGGAATTGTTCTCCTCGACCTTCTTTCTCACATTCAACATACGCTCACGGGCCATCTTGATGCGTTCCATCTTTTCTTCATAGACTTCTGCATCCAACTCGCCTGCATCGTATTTCTCCTGGATCAGCTTCTCGGCATTGTCCAGTCTATCTGACATCTGTGCACTGCGCTCAGCCATCTTTGCGGCACGTTTCTCCTGCATTTTGATGCGCTGCTCTTTGGTCATCCTATCTCCTTTCTCAGGCACACCTCGCACATGTCCATCTCTGAACTCATGGTCTTCACCTTCCTTATGCTCATGACCTTTGTGCTTCCCTTTGGAATGCTCGTGTCCTTTTCCGTGCTCATGACCGTGATGCTTTCCTTCTCCTTCGTCTTCTTCCTCGATCTCATCGCGATCATCATCTCCCTCATCGTCTTCATCGTCATCATTGGCAAGTCGGAGTTTTTTGCCTTTGTCCTTCTGTTTCTTGAGTTGCTTTTCCTTCTTCTCCTTGACCTCTTTGGCATCCTCTACTTGGTCATCCATTTCTTCCTCGACTTCTTCCACTTCTTGAGCGGCTTTCATCTTCAAGGTCTTGGCGTCTTGGGCCATCATGCTGTGCATGAATCCGAGACAAAGGGCGATTGCGAGTATATTCTTCATGTTCATCGTTCTGTTGTTTTATAGATCCTCTATCAGTGCGTCTATCTCTTGGTCGAGCTCTTCGATCTCTGATTCTATCTGCTCGGTCTCTTCCTCGAGGGCTTCGAATTCAGGAGAAACTTCTTCGATTTCCTCTACCTGTTCTTCAATCGGACCTGATTCTGATCCACATGCATTCAACAACAATGCCAAGGCCATCGACCCTATGGCCATGGATACTTTCAATCTTTTCATTCTCAATAGATTATGATATTCTGGCTGAAAGTACGCTCCTAGCACGCACCTGACGAAAATCAGTCTCGGACTTTTTCAACGAAATGAGCAGCATATCCTCTTCGATATTTCTCTGCATAATCCATTGGTCCATGCATGATTACATAGAGCTTCGAAAGCTTTCATACCGCTTCTAAGTGTCTAGATTACAATAAGTTAAACTATACTACAGGTTTGGAATTCTCCTTTTTTATTCTCACTTTACAAGGGAAAAACCCGCTCTTTCAGTAGAGCTTTTGACCAACTTCGACAAGGCTGCGCTACACTCTGATTGAAGACCCTACCGTGTAGCCCGCGTAGTGATCAGCACTGCCGACCAACACATTCCATCATGACTACCCTGACCCTTGACCTCAGGAAGATAGCCACGGCTATCCTGATACTCTCTGCTCAATTATCATTCTCTCAGCCTGCACCACAGACCGATTTCCATGCAGAAGGAATGATGGTCCAGATGCTTCCTCCCATACCAGGTAGCATCGATAGCTTCTTTGACATCTTCCCGGAGGTAGTCGTATCCACCAACAATGAAGCGGATATGCCTCTGCATGCGGACCTCTATGTCAATGACATCCTCGTAGCACAGGACCAGATGCATATGGTACGCGCGGCTGGGGGTGGCAATGGCTGCCCGGCCTCCTGCATCGGCAACTGCCAAATAGATGTCTGGCATCCCGGTGGCCCCGTGGTGATGTATGGTGGCACATGTGTAACTCTTACATCACCCGACAGCTGTGTATGTCAGACCGGTCCTATAGAACTATGGCCCTTACAGAATATCGAGTTAGAACCTGGCGACATCCTCCGTTTGGTGTTGGATCCTCAGAATCTCGTTCCTGAATATGATGAGACCAATAATGAATTGGTCTTAGAATATCGCGTGGATACCGATCTGGAGGCGCATGACGGTGAATTCTGGTTCGAGACCCTCATTCCCGGACACTCTATCGGGCCAATTGTCAATATAGGTAGCAACAGTCAACTCACCCTCCCACTGCATGCAGACCTCTACGTGAATGGTGTGCTGATGGGCGAAGACCGTATGCACCGTGTAAAAACTGCTGGTGGACAATGTATGGCAGATACCTGTGGTCAGACCTGTCAGGTCGATATCTGGCACCCCGGAGGCACGGTGGTCATGCATCAAGGCGTATGTAATCCCTTGACCCCCTCAGGGTGTTATTGCTATGTGCGAGAAAAGAAATTGTGGCCATTCGAAGGCATTCCATTGAATGACGGTGATAAAGTGAGGATCGTCATCGACCCTCTGAATCAAGTTCAGGAATTGGATGAGACCAATAATGAGATCATCCTACGATATGGAGCCCATACGGATTTCATACCTGTAGAGATGGAATTCCTTCAGCTCGGACCCGGACTATACGATATAGAACCAATTGTGGACTTCGGTACCAACAATCAACTGGCCATGCCTTTAGAGGCCGATCTATATGTCAACGGGGTTCTTTTGGGTCAGGATAGGATGCATATGGTGAAGGAGGCGGGAGGGCAATGTCCTGATGATAACTGTATCGGCACTTGCCAAGTAGATATTTGGCATCCAGGAGGCGTAGTGGTCATGCATCAGGGAATATGCGTTCAGCTCACTCCTGAGGGTTGCTATTGCTATGTGGCAAATAAGCGTTTGTGGCCCTTTACTGGCATTCCTCTAAGTCCAGGTGATGAGATTACCTTGGTCCTAGATCCTGAAGGACGGATTCCTGAGATCGATGAGACCAATAACACTTTGATCACCACATGGTTCCCAGAATTCGATTTCCAACCTGTGGATATGCAATTCCTCTGTCGCAATGCACTGGGCTACGTAACGGTGCCGAGCATCTTCATCATAGACTCCGATGGATTGGAAAAACCCCTTCATGTGGACTTGAAGATCAACGGAGAAACAGTGGTCTCACAGGATGAATGCTCTGGAATAGTGGACATCGTGAAGTGTCCGAGTGGAGGAGAATGCACAGGATCTTGTAGCTGGAAAGTGATCCGGAAGGAGAAGAGCAACCTCACCTATACAGGCAATTG
>JABDLZ010000259.1 GCA_013001705.1 Flavobacteriales bacterium | reverse complement strand
GCTCAGAACGTACCGGTGGAAGGTTATGGATTCAGATTCCAAGAAACTAGCGATGGTGTTACTCCTAACGGTAACTTGGATGTAGCTATCCAACAGCCGAATGTGATTCCTTATATCCAATTGGATGATGTGCCTGGAGGCCTAGAGTATGGTAAGCAATACCTGGTTTCTGTACAGCACAGGGTCAGAGTCCGTGCAAATGGATCTATCTCTGAATTCTGGAGTGACTTCCAGGCAGAATGTGTGATCGGTCTGCAAGCGGATATCCCGCTGACACAGCTTCAGGATGCGTACTGTAACTCGCCAAGCGGTGATATGTATCTGGAGGATCAAGTACAAGCAGTGCCGGTATTCGGAGCGAGTGCTTATCGATTCACTTTCACTGGTCCGGGTGGAACTTTCCAGGAAGTCGAGCCGAACTACTCTGTGTATCTCTATGATGTGGGACCATTTGGTGGCCCAGGTCTGCAGTATAATTCTGCGGTATACAATGTGACTGTAGAGTCCTTCGTCAATGGCGTATGGTCAGCTCCAGGTCCTATTTGTACGGTAGCTATGGCTTCTGAGCCTGAGAACACAGAAGTTCAGAACCCATACTGTGGTGGTACTTACAACTATCCGGATCCGAACTACATCCTCGCTGAGTATGTATATGGAGCTACTGGATATGAGTGGGAGTGGACTCCGACTTCTGGTCAAACGACTGGAATCCAGACCACGATGACCAATGGTATCTCGCTTGCATTCCATACGACCGATCTCGACTTGAGTGAAGGTGGATCTTGGGATGTACGTGTACGTGCCTTGGCTGAAGGTCAGAATGGTTCATTCTCTTCCGTATGTCCGATCAATATCACTGCTGTAGGCCCGATTGCTCCTCCTTCGGATGACGTATCGGATATCAAAGTGATCGATGGCTCTGACATCGTAGCTGAGATCTATCCGAACCCATCTAACGGTGAGCAGGTCGCTATCAACCTGAGCGAATTGACTGATGAGAATCAGAAGATCGTGATCGAAGTCGTTGACTTCACAGGTAAGGTGGTCTACACCGAGCAGCTCGCGAACAAAGGTTCCAATGCGAACTTCATCGTTGACTTCGATAACAAACTCGCTAAGGGTATGTACTTCGTCAACATGTACGTGAACGATCAGATGCTTGTTGAGAAGCTCACTGTAGAGTAAGCCTCGACAAACCCATAATAATTCCAAAGCCCTCCGCTCAACGCGGGGGGCTTTTTTTATCTTCCTGCTTCCTCAATTCATGTCTGCAGATATTCCCCATACTGAAGAGTGGTTCAAGACCTGGTTCGATACAGCCTACTATCATTTGCTCTATCGGCATAGGGATGAGAATGAGGCTGCCTTCTTCATCCATCGACTGATAGATGTACTCGACCTGAGAGCCGGAGACAAGGTCATGGATCTAGCCTGCGGGCGTGGACGTCATTCCATTACCCTGCATGATGCAGGATTCGAAGTACTCGGTCTTGACCTTTCTAAGAACAGTATCAGAGCAGCCCGGACCTTTGCGCGACCAGGACTGCGATTCGAGCAATGGGACATGCGGAATGTCTATCCTGAAAAGGGATTTGCCTGTGTATTCAATCTATTCACGAGTTTCGGATACTTCGATAGTATGGAGGATAACCTTAAGGTACTCAGGGCCATCCACTCGGTATTGGCGCAAGAAGGAAAATTGGTCTTAGATTATCTCAATCCCGATGCATTGGGGAAGATCGATGGGGGTACCACGGCCGTGGATGTGGAGGAGGTGCAATTCAGAACTTCCAAATACCTGGAGAATGATCGTGTGATCAAGGAGATCGAGGTAAAGGATGGCGATGAGACCCACCAATTCAAGGAGTCTGTACAATTGATCGACCTCTCTACTTTTCAAAAACTGTTCAGAGAAGCAGGTCTGCAGATCACGCAGACCTTTGGGGATTATGACCTGGGTGCATTCGTACCGGAATCCTCACCACGTATCATTCTCATCGCAGAACAGATGCGCTAGGCCTCCGTTTTACTCCGTTCCCAATATGCATCCAGTTCTGCCAGAGCCATCTCTGACATGACTTTTTCATCCTTGCTGATCTCGGCCTCCATGAACTGAAATCGTTTGATGAATTTGCGATTGGTGCATTCTAGCGCATCATCGGGATTGACATCGAGGAATCGTGCATAATTGATCATGGAGAAGAGCACATCTCCGAATTCTTCTGGCACCCGAGGTGAATTAGTATCTACCTCCTCTTTCAACTCTTCTAGTTCTTCTTGAAGCTTCTCCCATACCTGGCCCCGATGCTCCCAGTCAAAACCAATTCCTCTGGCCTTGTCCTGTATGCGTATGGCCTTGACCATAGAAGGCAGTGACATGGGCACGCCTTGTAGTACACTCTTCTTTCCCTCTTTGAGTTTCAATTTCTCCCAGTTGGCTTTTACCTCTTCTTCATCAGCTACCTCTACATCTCCGTAAATATGCGGGTGTCTGCTGATCAACTTCTCGCAGATACCATCGATCACCGATGTGATATCAAACACCTCTTTTTCATCCCCTATCTTAGCATAGAACACGATGTGCAACAAAAGATCCCCGAGTTCTTTGGATACCTCAGGAAGGTCATTCTCGATAATGGCATCGTTCAGCTCATAGGTCTCCTCTACTGTCAAGTGACGAAGGCTCTCCATGGTCTGCTTCATATCCCATGGACACTTGGCCCGGAGCTCATCCATGATGTCCAGTAATCGTCCGAATGCCTCTTTTGCTTTTTCCTTGTCCATGCCGGGGGCTGTATTGAAGAGATCGAAGATATCCACCCCATGGCAAAAGGCTAAATTCAGCGCCTATGAAATCACTTCTCACCGCATGTATTCTCTGCGTAGCACTCCTTGCAAAAGGGCAGCAGGATACTTGGTTGGAGGTGAGGTACTCTCCAGGTGCGTTCATACCCCATCGACTTTCGCTCCCTCAATTGCGGACTGGACCGGCCAAGACACTGAGTATCAGCTACTCCAGAGGACTGGATGGGACCATGGATTGGCATCACTACTATCGCGGAGGTCATCGGGGCTTGAGTCTCTTTGTGATGGATACTGGAAATCGGGATGAGATGGGCTATTTCTTGAGCCTGTATCCCTATCTGGATCTACCTATTACCGCCAATGAGCGGTCGGGTCTGGAATGGCATATGGGAGTTGGGCTGGCCTACTTGACCGAGCACTATGATTTCGAGGAGAATTTCTACAACAAGGCCATCGGGGGTCATATCAACTACAGTATTGTGATGGCTCTTCGCTACCGTATCGAGAGGGGAAATTGGCGGGCTGCGACAGGATTGTCCATGAGTCATGCCTCGAATGCAGCGATACGTCTTCCTAATCTTGGAGTCAATTTCGTCTCGCTGGATATGGTCTTAGCGTATCGCATCGCGCAAGGTGAGAAGGTGGAATGGGATATGGATCGGCCTTGGTCGACCTCTAAGGACCTTCATCTCTTGGCAAGTGTAGGTATGCGAGAGGCCAACTCCTTCACCCATGAGATATTCGGGGTACAGGAAATAAGACTGAGATATCAGAAACGATTCAGTTCTCGGATGGCTTGGAGCTTAGGTACTGACTTTATCCATAATCAAGCAGGATATCAGGAATTGGATGATGATCTGGAGGTCGACTTTGGCTTGGATGTACTGCAGTGGGGGCTACACGGGGGTATTGCTTTGGTCTTCGATAAAGCATGCTTGTATTTCAACAACGGTCTGTACTTGGTAGAAGGCTATCAGGGTCAAGGTCCATTATATCATCGCTTCGGTGGATACTTGCAGATATCGGATCGGTGGATGGTCGACCTCTCTCTGAAGACACATTTTGCCAAGGCGGATTATCTGGCTTTGGGACTGGGATATTCCATAGCTTCGAAAAAAATCAAGGACCATGGAGGAAGTGGTGATCAGTGACAATATGATGTACGCCATCAAAGCCGTGCTCGCGCTAGTGATAGCTACGGTACTCTCTATGTTGGCCAGAAGGGCCATTCGCCACGTTATCCAAAAGCGATGGGAAGAACGGAATGAAGATGTCACCCGGCTCAAGTTCTTACGGAATTCGGCATCGGCTATCTGCTATGCACTGGCCATTGCCTACATTTTCTATGAAATTCCTGCTCTAAACAATCTCGGAACAGCACTTTTTGCTGGTGCTGGGGTCTTGGCAGCTATAATCGGTTTTGCATCTCAGAAGGCCTTTGCCAATATAGTGAGCGGGATCTTCATCCTCCTTTTCAGGCCCTTCAAAGTTGGAGATGCAGTAAGTGTAGGTGGAAGAGTAGGCTTGATCGAGGACATTACCCTCAGACATACCGTGATTCGGGATTATGAGAATCGAAGGGTGATCATCCCCAATAGCATCATCAGCGATGAAACGATCATCAATAGCAATATCATGGATGAGACCATCCGACAGCAGGTCTTTTTCGGCATCAGCTATGAGTCGGATATCGATCGAGCGATACGGTGCATTCAGGAAGTTGCAATCGCTCATCCACTGAGTATGGATAGACGCTCTCCCGAAGAGCTGGAATTAGGACACCCACCGGTAGTGGTGAGAGTGGTCTCTTGGGAGGACTCTTCCATCAACTTGAGAGCGCAGGTATGGGCGGCAAATGTGGATGATGCATTTGTAATGAAATGTGATCTTCTCCATCAGGTCAAAAAACGATTCGAGAAGGAAGGCATCGAGATTCCCTATCCCCATCGTGCACTGGTCATGAAGGGAGGAGAAGCTCCGGTCATTGCACCTGAAAGTACTGGAAGATGATCTTGGCCTTATTGGCCCCTACTACCTGAGTGAGCTGTTCTTCATTGGCCTCTCTGATATTCTTGACCGAACCGAAATGTTTGAGCAAATTTTGAGCGGTACCCTTTCCAATGCCTTGTATTTCAGTGAGTTCGGTTCCTATTGCGCTTTTACTCCTCCGATTCCTGTGATGGGCCAGGCTGAATCGGTGAGCCTCATTCCGCAGGTGTTGGATCAATTTAAGGGATTCACTTTTCTTATCGATATACACGGGTATCGAGTCTCCCGGGTAATAG
This sequence comes from Flavobacteriales bacterium, assembly GCA_013001705.1. NCBI lineage: Bacteria > Pseudomonadati > Bacteroidota > Flavobacteriia > Flavobacteriales > Flavobacteriales bacterium. The sequence continues at coordinate 14,160 of JABDLZ010000259.1, read as the reverse complement.
ATCTCTTCTAATCGTTTTGCAATACCGATCACGGTCATTTTCCCACGTATACCCAATTCATCCACACTTCGCATGGCCGAGCTCAATTGACCCTTGCCACCATCTATGATCACCAGCTGAGGTAGGGATTCACCGTCTTTTAGCAGTCGACTGTATCGCCTATGTATCACTTCTCGCATAGAGGCGAAATCATCAGGACCTTCTACGGTCTTGATATTGAAATGTCGGTAGTCCTTCTTGCTGGGCTTTCCATTCTTAAAGACCACACAGGCCGATGTAGGGTGGGTGCCTTGGATATTGGAATTATCGAAACACTCGATATGAACAGGGAGTTCATTGAGTCGGAGATCCTCTTTGACCTGTGTCAGGATACGGGAGTAATGTTGCTCGGGGTCCACCAGTCGGGACTGCTTGCGTTTTTCGAGCAGGTAGTACTTCACATTGCGTTCGCATAGATCCAACAACTGTTTACGCTCACCGCGCTGAGGGACGGTCACCTGAACCTCTTCATCTAGCTCAGGCAGTTCCACCGGACTGATGATCTCCACACTGGATGAGCCTGTTTCCTCGCGGATATTGCGGATGGCATAGGTGAGTATCTCGCTCTCGTCATCGGCTATACCGCTGCTCATCTCCTGCACGTGACCTTGTACGATGGCCCCATCGATCACCTTGACGAATCCCACATAGTACTTTTTCATCTCCTTTCTCAAGTAGTAGACCTCGGCATCTTGAACATGGCTACTTACTACCGCAGAGCCACTCTGGTATTTCTGCACCATATCGAGTTTCTCCTTGAGAAGTTGAGCACGCTCGAAATCCAACTCAGCTGCGTACTGGGCCATACGCTCCTCAAGCGAAGCGATCACCTCTCGTGTGTTCCCTTTGATGATCTGTCGTATGGTCTGAATGCCTTGCATATAATCCTCCTCGGTCTGAAACCCTTCACACGGACCCAGACAGTTCCCGATATGATACTCCAGACAGACCTTGAACTTTCCGGCCTCGATATTCTTCTGCGTGAGATTGTAATTGCATGTGCGCAAAGGATAGAGTTTAGTGGCCAGTGAGAGGAGCGTCTTGATCAGTTTGACCGATGCATATGGGCCGAAGTATTCCGATCCATCATCTACCTTGTTGCGCGTTGAGAAAATTCGTGGAAAGGGCTCCTTCTTGATGCAGAGCCAGGGGAATGTCTTATCATCCTTCAGTTGGATGTTGTACTTGGGCTTGTAGCGCTTGATCAGGTTATTCTCCAGCAAGAAGGCATCCTGCTCCGAACTCACCTCCATGTACTCCAGATCCTCTATATGCCGCACCAGCATACGGGTCTTTCCGTTCTTGGCCTTGTCCTTATTGAAATAGGAGCGCACGCGATTGCGAAGCTTCTTGGCCTTGCCCACATAGATGATATCGCCATCCGCATTCTTGAATTGATAGATGCCCGGTCGATTGGGGAGGGTAGATATCTTGTCTTCGAGTTCCACGGGCTTAAATTAAGACCTGTGATCGTAAAGCGTATCAGGTATTTGCTTGTCATACCTTTGTCGCCCTATGGAAAACGTAGTACTGGTAGATACGGATGATAGGCCCATCGGACTGATGGAGAAGATGGAGGCTCATGAAAAAGCACTCTTACATCGAGCGTTTTCCGTATTTATCTTCGATAGCCGAGGTCGGATGCTCATTCATCGCAGGGCCTTGAGCAAATACCACTCTGGAGGTCTCTGGACCAATACCTGCTGTAGCCATCCACGTGATGGGGAGACCGCCATGGAGGCAGCTCACCGCAGACTACAGGAAGAGATGGGCTTTGATTGCGAGCTGGAACATCGCTTCCATTTCATCTACAAGGCCGAATTGGATCAAGGTCTCACTGAGCACGAGTTGGATCATGTATTCACCGGTGTCTATGAGGGAGAGATCATACCTGAAGCAGAGGAGGTAATGGACTATCGCTATATCTCCATGGGCGATCTGGATCAAGAACTGGCCGATGATCCAATGCGCTATACGGAGTGGTTCAAGATCGCGCTACCTAATGTGAGAGAACACCTGGGAATCTAGGCTGTTAAAAAACGTTAAGCACACAATCCCACCCTTCAGTCCACGCTACTTTTGTATCGGTAGATGAAAAGAAGCTGGATATACTCTGTAGTGGGTCTCATGGCCCTGGCTCTGGTGGGTGTGGGAGCCATCCAATACTATCTTTTTCAGAATACCGTCAAGCTCAAAGAAGCACAGTTCAGCTATAGCGTGAATATGGCGCTCAACGAAGTGAGTGAAGAAGTACAGCGCTTCGAGACCAAAGAGCGTATTCTATCCAATCGACAGAGTAGAAAAGCGCTGCACCGACTGGACAGCATCCAGAGAGTGATGGCCTCTGGCTGGACCCGAGATAATGGGTACTACGTAAAAGATACAGTCATCCTGACCGATGAAGGAACACTCCAGATGAGTTACACGGCCTACACTGATCTGGGTGAGGAGCGAGAATTGATCTCAGAAGTCGATTTCGAATCCGGGCTCGGCTCTGTGATGGACCCCTTCTGGATAGAGGATATGATCAGTGGGGTTTTCGACATGCAACGCATGCGGCCCTTCGATGAGCGGATGGATTTTACAGAGATGGATAGTATCATCCATCGCATCTTCCATGGATTCGGAATAGATACCGATGTGGACTTTGCGGTATTCAATGCTTTTGGGCAACCCGTATTGTTCGACAGGGCATCTGACATGAAACCCTTGGTCTCTCTGAGCAAGTCGGATTACCGGGTGCGGATCAACCCCAACCAGCTGATGAGCGACCCGCTGTATCTACACATCGGATTCCCATCAGAGCGCAGCTATGTGATGACCACACTCAGGCCCTTGCTCTTCTCATCTGCTGGACTCATGATCATCATCATGGCCGCCTTTGCCTTCACAGTGTATATCATCCTCAGACAGAAACGGGTATCGGAGATCAAGAACGATTTCATCAATAATATGACCCATGAGCTCAAGACTCCCGTGTCGACCATCGCACTTGCCTGTGAGGCCTTGAGCGATCCGGATATGCGTAGCATTCAAGGAAGTACCGATCGCTATGTGGGGATGATACGCGATGAGAACAGACGATTGGGGACCTTGGTAGAAAGTGTGCTACAGACGGCCATCGTAGATCGCGGAGAATTGAGATTGAAGAAAGAACATATCCATCTACACGGGCTCATCCAAGAAGCAGTCGATCATATCCGACTGGCACTGAACAAGCGTCAGGGAAGTATCACTTTGGAATTGAAGGCCATAGAAGATGGTCTGTGGGCAGATGAGGTACATGTTCAGAATATCATCGGTAATCTGTTGGATAACGCGATGAAATACAGTCCAGAAGATCCGGATATTCACATTCAAACGGCCAAAGAAGGAGAGTTCATACGGCTGAGTGTCAGCGATAAAGGAGTGGGTATCTCTAAGGAGCACCTCAAGCGCATATTTGATAAACTGTATCGGGTCCCTACCGGGAATACCCACGATGTCAAAGGATTCGGTCTCGGACTCAGTTATGTAAAAGCAGTCGTAGATAAGCATTGCGGTCACATCGAGGTGCACAGTGAGCCCGGATCAGGAAGCCGATTCGATATATATCTTCCCGTAGATGAAGAATGACCGACATATACTGCTGGTAGAGGATGATCCCAATCTAGGGACACTCCTACATGAGTACCTACAGGTCAAGGGATATCGAGTGGATCATGCGACCGATGGTCAACAAGGATTCGATCACTTCCGCAAGAAGGACTATGACTTCATCATCTTAGACGTGATGATGCCTAAGAAGGATGGGTTCACACTGGCCAAGGACATCCGCAGCATCGATCAAGAAGTGCCCATTCTCTTCCTGACTGCCAAAACGATGAAGGAGGATACCCTACATGGATTCAAGGTGGGAGCCGATGATTACATGACCAAGCCCTTTTCCATGGAAGAGCTTCTCTTACGAATGCAGGCGATATTGAAACGCACAAACAATGGGGAAGAGGAGAAGGATGAAGGTCCCATTCAGATCGGGTTGTTCACATTCGACCCGCAGCGGCAGATGCTCCTTTTGGATGGAGAAGAAGATAAATTGACCACTAAAGAGAGCCAGTTGCTTCATCTTCTCTGTAAGAAGAAGAACGACATATTGGATCGTTCGACCGCATTGAACATGGTCTGGGGAGATGATACCTATCACAACGGTCGCAGTATGGATGTCTACATCACAAAACTCCGTAAACACCTCCGTCCCGACCCGGCCATAGAGATCGTCAATGTGCATGGCCAGGGATTCAAGCTATTGGTCAAAAGCTGATCACTGATTATTCTGGAATGAGGTTTTAGTATTATTACCCTTTCCATGGCAACAAGCGTAGCCCATATTCAAGATGTCTATCATGCTCAGCGGGAATTCTTCCGCAGTGGGGCTACACGGCCGTATCGATTCAGAAAAGCACAGATCAAGAAGTTGCACTCGGCCATCAAGGAATATGAGCCCCAGATCCTAGAGGCATTGAAACAGGATCTAGGCAAACCCGAGTTCGAGGCTTATGGCAGCGAGGTGGGGTATATGTACAATGAGATCCGGCACACCTTACGCTATCTGAAAGATTGGATGGCCGTTGAACGTGAGCCAACTTCCATTGCCCATTTCCCTACACGGAGCAAGGTCTATTCGGTCCCCAAGGGACAGGTGCTCATTCTGGCACCGTGGAACTATCCCTTTATGCTCATCCTTGACCCTTTATTGGGGGCCATGGCAGCAGGCAACACGGCCGTTCTGAAATTACCCTCTCAAACTCCGCATACCTCCGAGATTGTGGATCAGATGATATCCAAACACTTCGATGAGCGGTACATAGACACCATTCGTATCGATGACACGGATATTATTCCGAATCTGATCACAGGGAATTTCCGTTTCGACCATATCTTCTTCACGGGCAGTACACGGGTAGGTCATTTGATCATGGCTGCTGCGGCCGAAAAACTCATTCCGGTGACCTTGGAACTCGGGGGTAAGAGCCCGGCTATCGTTGATTCCACCGCTGATCTGAAGGTTACTGCCAAACGGATTATCTGGGGAAAGGCCTTCAATGCTGGGCAGACCTGCATCGCTCCTGATCATGTATTTGTCCATCATGAGGTAAAGACCCCATTGTTGAGACGATTGGAGCTAGAGGCCGATGAGGTGATGGAGAAGTATGGAGGGCTGGATGGGTTCTCCCGTATCATCAACTTGAAGCGATTCGAGACCTTGTTGAGTTACTTGGACGGTCAGGAAGAGATATCAGGCGGTCTGGTAGATGCAGATGATCTCAAATTGGGGCTATGTATCGTGGATGAGCCTGGCATGGATAGCGCATTGATGCAAGAGGAGATATTCGGACCTATCCTTCCGGTGATCGCCTATACGGATGAGGCAGATCTGCAAGAGAAGTTGGGACAGAACCCCTTTCCTTTAGCCTTCTATCTCTTTTCCAAGGATAGGAAGAAGCAGGAGGAATTGATGCAGTCGGTTCCATTCGGAGGAGGGTGTATCAATAATTGTTTGATCCAGATATCCAACCCCTATGTTCCTTTTGGAGGAATCGGAACGAGCGGATTAGGGCACTATCATGGGAAGAAGGGCTTTGACACCTTCTCACATAAGAAAAGTATCTTGAAGACAGGTACGTGGATCGATGTGCCTATCCGGTACGTACCTTACCGTGCATGGAAGATGAAAGTATTACGACTATTATTCAGATAAGATGAAAAAGCGAGTGATCGGTATCGGTGGGATATTCTTCAAATGCAAGGATCCCGACAAGACCAGGGAATGGTATGGTAAGCACCTCGGATTGGTGACCAATGACTACGGAAGCACCTTCGAATTTCGAAATGCAGAGAATCCCGAGGAAGCCAATTTCCTTCAGTGGAGCACCTTCAGTTCCGATAGCAAGTACATGGAGCCCGGCAAGGCAGACTTCATGGTCAACTATCGGGTAGAGGATCTTGCAGGTCTAGTAGAAGTCCTCAAAGAAGAAGGGGTAGAGATATGTGATGAGATAGAGGAGTATGAGTACGGAAAATTCGTCCATATCATGGATCCTGAAGGCAATAAGATCGAGCTGTGGGAGGCCAATAACGAAGTATATGCCCAGATGGGTGGCGGACAAACGACCAAATGAACCGAACAGCTTTCTTCTGTTTTTCTTTCCTCTTATTGATGGTGGCCTGTGCACCTCGCGATGAGATGACACAACTCACAGGTAAGGCTCAAGGGACTACCTTCAGTATCAAGTATCACGGAGAATCTGCTCCTGACCTGAGCGAAGAGGTCTCCCGAGTGCTGGAAGAGATCGATCTGAGCATGAATCTCTGGCGAGAAGACTCATTCATCAGTGAAATAAACAACAGCGGAGATTCCTTGTTACAGATTCCCTCCAAGGACGTGCATTTCATTCCTGTATTCAAAAGTTCTTATGAGGTATTCAGGCGGACCAAAGGTGCATTCGACCCTACGGTATATCCCCTGGTCAAAGTATGGGGCTTCGGTGCGATTCCACCTGATGCGGATACCATTCCTTCAGTGGAATCCCTTCTTGCTCATCATCACATAGGTGAATGGAAGATGCATATCGCTGCAATCGGTCCGGAGATCGCACTGGTCAAGCCTGCTGAGACACAGGTCGATTTCAATGGGATTGCTCAGGGCTACTCCGTAGATGCACTAGGGGCGCTATTGGAAGAAGAAGGCATTCAGAACTATATGATAGAACTGGGGGGCGAAGTGTTGGTCAAAGGTCAGAAGTTGGATGGAAGTCCATGGTCCATCGGAATCGAGAAACCTCAAGAAGGAGAACGGGAGATCCTCAAGAAATTGGAACTTCATGACGAGTCTATTGCTACCTCAGGCAGCTATCGCAAGTATCAAGAGCGGGATGGAAAACGTTTCTCGCACTGCATAGACCCTCGCAGTGGCTATCCGGTGAATCATAGTCTACTCAGTGTGACGGTCATTGCCCCTACGGCTATGGAAGCAGATGCCTATGCCACGGCCTTTCTGGTCATGGGAGTGGAAGAGTCTTTGGCCATGTTGAACAAAGGTCTGGGTGAGAGCATGGAGGTCCTATTCATTTATGATGAGAATGGGGAGAATCGAATGAAGGGGACAGGAAGGTTCTCGGATGTGAATGCGGACTAGGATCGAGTGGCATCTTCAGCCATTCTGACCCCCATTTAAATTGAGATCTAGTCCTCTTTCTTGCACTGCTCATCTGGCATGGCGCCACAGAAAGAGCAGGCTTCTCCTTCCTTATTCAGAAATGGGCTGTTACTCGCACATGTTCCCGCGAATTCACCATCCTTCTTTACTAAGAGTTTGATAGCGATTCCGGCAAAGGCCAGTCCGACCAATCCTATGGCAATGAGTATCAGTTTCATAGTGCAAAAATAGCCGCAATAAGCATGCCTTAGTCCTATTTTGTCAGCTTGCTTCGAGCATGTTGCAATCCATACTCCACTAGACGATTCAAGGACTGCTCGTCAGCAAATGCCTGAGGTGCAGCGAATATGAATTCCTTCATCACCTTACCTGTGAAATCCATGGGTCGCATGTGGACTTCGGTCAACACACTCTCATAGTACGGAGATTGGATACGGAATACGAGATCATCCTTGACCACCCCGCAGACCATCTTCCCTTTGTACAGAAAGCACAGGCCACCGAACATCTTCTTCTCGGTGACGCTATCGAGAGGTGAGAGCATGTCTCTGAGCCGATTTCCGAGTTGTTCATCAAAAGCCATGATCGAGAATCTCTTAAGTCAACTTATCAGCAAGGAGATAGAACTCCAGTTTAGGAGCATTCTTCTCGTATAGTATGCGATAGACTGCTTTGGTGATCGGAATCTCACACTCGTACTTCTCATTCATTGCTATCAGGCTCTTCACAGCATAGTAGCCTTCGGCCACCATATTCATCTCCATCATGGCCGTGCGCACATTGTAGCCTTTGCCGATCATGTGACCGAAATTGCGATTGCGGCTGAAATTGGAATAGGCCGTGACCAGTAGGTCTCCGAGATAGGCGCTTGATTTCACATCCCGGTGGATGGATTTCACCTCATCCAGGAATTCTTCCATCTCTCGTATCGCGTTGGATACGAGCACTGCCTGGAAATTGTCCCCATAGCCCAATCCATGGGCTACTCCACTGGCGATGGCAAAGACGTTCTTCATCGCAGTAGCTATCTCACTTCCGATGACATCATCGCTGACATGGGTCTTGATGTATCTGCAAGCCAACATCTCTGCCAGATACTCTGCTTTCTTCTTCTTTTTGCAGGCTACCGTCAGATAGGAGAGACGCTCCATAGCCACTTCTTCAGCATGACATGGCCCACAGATGATACCGAGATCCTTATATGGTATGTCGAATCGCTTGTGGAAGAATTTTGCCGGGACCATATCGAATTCAGAGACCATCCCTTTGACCGATGAGAAGATGATCTTACCTTCCAATTCTTGCTTATCCACCTCCCTGAATACACTGTAGATGTAGGTCGAAGGCACCACCATGATGAGGATATCCGAGGTGGCGATGACCCGATGTATATCGGTGTCCATCCGTAACTTGTCCGGTTCCAGATCAGCGCTAGGGAGGTATCTGGGGTTGTGACCGTACTTCTGAATGTGTTCTTTCTGCTCTTCAGATCGGACCAACCAATGGATCTCATCGAGGTTGTTCTGGAGCATCTTGACCAAGGCCGTGGCCCAACTACCACTGCCAATAACACCTATGCTGGGATTGTCCTCCATCAGTCGAATGTGACCTCCAAGCTGACCTCTGTGCCATCCCGGAGTACCACTAAGGTAGTGGTCTCTCCCGTCTCGAAGGTGGAGAGTCCTTCCATATAGGCGTAGATGTCACCTATTTCCTTCTGTCCCATTCGTATGATGACATCTCCTTTTTGGATTCCCGCCTTCTGACCTGGGCGACCTTCGGTCACCCCATCGATACGCATTCCTTTCTCTTCATATAGATAATCCGGAATGACTCCCAATGTGACTTTGAAGCGGGCGGCTTCCTTCTTCTCTTCCTTGGTCTGGGTGAATTCCAATTCCCCATCATCATCCACTTCATAGATGATGTGTTCCATATAGGCGATGATATCTTCTATCCCGTCATAGTTGATGAGGTGTTCGTCATCAGAGGGTTTGTGATAGTCCTCGTGGGTGCCACTGAAGAAATGCAATACGGGCACATCATTCAAGTAGAAACTCATATGATCGGATGGTCCGGTACCGGCCTCGGTGGTCTTGGCCTCCAGACCTTCAACGACCAAGGTGCTATCGATGAAATCCCAGGCAGGGGAAGTCCCCACACCATTGATGATGACCTTGTTGCGTTTTTCGCTCAACCTCCCGACCATATCCATATTGAGCATGTAGTTCACCTCTTCGAGATTCATGGTAGGATTCTTCACGAAGAAATTGCTTCCAAGTAGCCCACGTTCTTCTCCACTGAATCCCAGAAAAAGGACATTGTGGTCGAGTTCTTTACCTTTCAGAATACGGGCCAGCTCGAGCATGGCGGCCACACCACTGGCATTGTCATCTGCACCGTTGTGGATCTCAGGCTTTCCCCGATGAAGACTTCCTCCACCTCCGTGTCCTAGGTGGTCATAGTGCGCTCCGATAATGAAGGTGCGTTCCTTTCCATTATCGAGGAGCGCAAGTACATTCTTCCCTTGAAGTTTGGGTCGCTCGATAGTGAAATCTACTTCTATCGCTTGTGCACCCTGTGGGTCTTCATTCAAGAAGAGAACAGGGATTTCCAGTTCATTGACATTCTCGGTCAAGGTCTTACTGGGTGCTTGAGCTGTTGGATCGTCATTATACAAGATGACGGCTTTGGCACCGCGAAGCATAGCGGTCTCAGTTCGCTGGCGTAGGTCGTGATACGTAATATAGGCCGAGTGTGGATGGATGCCATCTGGTGATGAGATCTTCATGGTAACGATCTTATCACGCACTTCTTTGCCCGTGTAATCATCATAGTTCATATCAGGAGCTACGATGCCATATCCCACATCTACGGCCGGGCCGCTGAAGGCTGTGCTACCTGAGAAATTCAATGGATAATAGAGGCTATCTGCTATTTCCCGACCATCTATCACTAAACGGTTCTCTTGAGAAAGTTTGGGTGATCCAGTGAATTCAAAGGTCTGGTAGAAAGTGCCCTCATCCCCGGCAGGTGTCAAGCCCAATGCCTTGAATCGATCCGCGATATACTGTGCCGCTAAGGCTTCTCCTTTTGTCCCGGTATCCCGACCTTCAAGCTCATCGCTGGCCAGATACGTGATGTCCTTCTTCAATTGTTCCTTGCCACCGGTCAGGGTGCTTACCTGCTGCTCGCTCTTACAGGCGACAAGCAGGATCAAGATGCTGAATAATGCTGTTCTCCACATGGCCGCGAATATACAAAGTGGGTCTATGATGCTTGCCATTCTCCAGTTCAAGGGGTCTCAGGCAATTGGCATATCTTTTGAGCGTTCAATAGCGGTATTATGGGATTGAGATTTCTAGTTCTTATCGGCCTTTCTACATCTCTTACACTTTCTGCCCAGACGGAATATGTCAAGGTGAAGGGTAAGGTGGTAGATGCTACAGACGGTGTGGGACTATCCACGATGATGGCGGTAGACAAGAATTCAGGCAGTGGTACTTTCGGTAATGGGGACGGGGAGTTTGTGATGAATTTAGAGAAAGGGGATACCCTATTGGTAGGAGCAATAGGCTATGAGACCATTTCCTTTGCCATTCCTGCAGATTACGAAGGGACGGTCCTCTCCAAGACCTTCTACATGGAGAAGTTGGTGGTCACCCTGCCTCCAGTGGATGTCATCCCAGAACGGGAATTAGAAGAGATCAAAGAGGATATCGAAGAATTGGGATACAACCGCGAGGATTATCAATTATCGGGTATCAATGCCCTTCAGAGTCCCATCACTTTTCTCTATCAATCTTTCAGCAGACGTGAACGCTCAAAACGTTTGGTGGCCGAGCTGCGCAATCAGGATCGGATGCGCGAATTACTCAAGGAACTATTCCAGAAATATGTGGACTATGATATCATCCAACTGGAAGATGATGAATTCGATGATTTCATCGACTTCTGCAATGTGTCAGAGTACTTCTTGAAGAACAGTTCCCAATATGATTTCTTGGTCCATGTCAAACGCAGATTCTCTGAGTATAAGGACTCTCCGGTATGGATCAGACACCGGGCTGTGGATGACGAGGACTACTACAGGGAGTGATTATTTATCCTTCTTGAACGTGCGCTGGAACCAGTCTCCAAGCCAGGGTTCCTCTTGACGTTCTTCGCGCTCCTTCTCACGTTCTTTCTTGCGCTTGGCCTTTGCCCTTTGACGTTGACGCTTGTTCTGTTCGGCTCCCTTGATGACGACTTGTCTCAGGGACACACCCACCTGACCGCTATACCACGGTGTACGCCCAGTGATGTTGAAATTGGGTTTATAGTCGATAGAGACATTGTATCCCAATAGAGTGGTCTCAGCGCCAAAAAGTAGGTCGACTCCTAGTGTAGGGTTGCCATAGGTATATGTGATGGTCTGGGTATCCGGATTCTTCATCTCGCTCTGCTCTTCTCCGATGGACAATCCGGATCCTACGTAGAAATTGAGTCGCTTGGTGAGGATGCGTCTATGTCGCTCGAGCATGAGATGAGCGGTCGTGTTGTACTTGAAGTCACTCTGGATGATTCCTTCCAAGGTCACAAATCGGGCGATTCTATACTGACCGGTCAATCCAACGGTGCGACTATATGCACTGTTTCCCAGTCGCAGCCCAAGGCTTGCTCCATAACTCTGGGCATGGGATTCCTGGGTCGGGATGAGGAAGCAGCATGTGAGGAATAAGATGAAGAGAGAGTTCTGTATCGCACTCATGGAATCAAAGCTACGACCTCTGGGCCGAGCGAAAGCTGCTGATCCAATGAATCTCTGACCTGCTGGAAGGAGTCCATATTCTCAGGAAGTATCGGGTCGGAACTGGGAAATTCTTCTCTGCGATGGTCCACCTGTTTGCCGTTCTTCCAAAATCTATAACACACATGCGGACCGGTGGCCAGACCGGTGCTTCCCACGTATCCGATCACTTCCCCTTGCACGACCTGCTGTCCTCTCTCCACGGCTCTCTTGCTCATGTGGAGATATTGGGTGGTGTAAGTGCTGTTGTGTCTGATCTTGACAAAGTTCCCATTGTTACGGGTATAGGATGATTTGATCACTTCACCGTCTCCGGTCGCGAGTATGGGCGTCCCTCGAGGAGCAGCATAGTCTGTCCCTCGATGTGCCTTGAATCTCCGCTGCACAGGATGGAATCTCCGGTTGGAGTATCCCGAGGTCATTCTTCCGAATTTAAGAGGCGACTTCAAGAAAGCCTTGCGCAGGCCTTCTCCTTCTTCATCGAAATAATCCCTTTTGCCGTTCTGATTGTAGGCGTAGGCTCTGAATTCCAGGTCTTTGTGGGTGAATACACAGGCTTTCACCTCACCGATACCGATGAATTCATCCTCGATGAACTGCTCCTCGTACAATACCTTGAATCGGTCTCCCTTCTGCAGCCGATAGAAATCGATGGACCAAGCATAGATATCGGCCATTTCCAGGGCCAGGTTCTGACTCAAGCCTTGGTCGGTCAAGGTGAGGTATAGACTGGACTCGATAATCCCTTCTGCCATGGCCTCACGGGTCTCTATCTCTTTTTCGCCTGTGCTGGCATAGAGGCTGTCTTCGAGGTGAAGCACGGTGTAACGAATGGGGTCATGTTCATAGATGAAGGCCACCCCAGATGAAGTGCTGTCCTTTCTGCTCACCACATGGTATGGGCGTCCTACGCGTATATAGCGTGGGTCGAAATGATCCTTACTGTTGGTCAAGAGTCGGTCGATGCTGGGAAAATCCAAGTATTGGGATAGTATATCCCCTACGAACTGATTCTGTCGGATGGTGTCGTGTAGAATGGTGTAGTTCTGTTCATCGAAACCGAATGTGGAGCGAACTTGTGTAATGTCTTCGAGTTGGTCTTCAGAAGAGGAAGCTGGTTCAGGAATGGCTTCATCCCGGGTTGTGAATCGAAGCACCAGTATAGAGACCAGTAGAAATGCGGATAAAAAGAATAGTTGCTTTCTCATACATCCCAAATCTCGCACGTGAAGGCAGGGATTTGAAGTACAACGCAGTGAGGTTACTCAGATTGTGATGTTGATTCTGATCCTTAGCGCTAGACGCTGGGAAAGTGGCTTGTACGACTGGTTCAATCGTCCACCTTGGCGATGGCGTGCGAAAGACCTTCATACTTCACGACCTCCATCTTGATGGACCCTACGAGTACTTCGGCCTTTGCCAGGATGGGAATCTTATTGTCATCATCGGTGATCCATACCTGTAGGTCTTCTGAATCTTCGAAGATCCTGCCCTCCTGCACCACAGGAACGAATTTCATGCATCTGAATTTTCCTTTTCTCAGATTGACGACTTCTTTACCGAGGTACTTGATATGCAGATCATAGACCTCGTCATCCATGAAGGTCTGTATGGTGAATTGGTCACCGGGTCTAGCATCGGAGAAATCGAGTGTACGTGCGTAGTAGAATGCGGATATCATATCCTGTGCACCTACGGGAATCTCGAATACCTGCCCTTTACCATTATCTACCGCTGCGCGGTGATGGTGGAAGATATAGTCTTGGCTCTTCTTGTACTTGCCTTCTTCGATCCTTCTAACGAATTTCCATGGCATCAGGCTTTCTTGGTCCATGTAGGATTCATAGCGGTCCCTTACCTTGAAGAACCAGTTGAAGGCTCCCAGTGTCCTGCCTTTTCCTACCACGTGATACATCGGCCGTCCCAGACGGCTGTATTCGGTGGGGCGAACTTCTACCGTAGCCTCTCCAGCATCTACAAATCCATAGTGCAGTCTATAGGTCAATTTCTCTCCTATGTCGAATGCCTTGTTCTCGGTCCTGGGAAGTTCCTTATAGGGTTGTAGGTCCAGATCCACCTCTCTGGGTTTCATCACTTGGGCATGTACGGTGAATATGCACAGGAAGCCGCTCAATAG
>JABDLZ010000258.1 GCA_013001705.1 Flavobacteriales bacterium | reverse complement strand
TCCCTACATCTCACGCGGTGCCATCAGCACCCGGCAGGTCTATCATTCTCTGATAGAGCGTGGCTACGACCCTAAACAGATAGAGAAATTCATCCAAGAACTCGCATGGCGGGATTACTGGCAACAGGTATGGATGGCCAAGGGAGATTCCATCAATTCCGATCTGCGAAGACCACAGCCCGATGTGCAGAATCATCAGATGCCCCGAGCGGTGATAGAAGCTGACACCGGCATTGAGGCCATCGATCAGGCCATTAAGGAGTTCTATCGCACGGGCTATATGCATAACCATGTGCGCATGTACGTAGCTGCTATCTGCTGTACCGTAGGTGGTTCGCATTGGAAAACACCTGCGCGCTGGATGTACTACCACCTCTTGGATGGGGACTGGGCCAGCAATGCTTTAAGTTGGCAATGGGTGGCTGGGGCAAATAGTGGAAAGCAGTACGTGGCCAATCAGGGAAATATCAATAAATACTGCCATAGCGATCAGAGCGGAACCTTCTTGGATATCCCCTATGCAGAATTCGATGAATTAGATATTCCAACGGTGCTCCAGGATCTTGCTGACCCCGAACTGCAGACCGAGTTGCCCAGTACCGATGAACTCAACATCGACCCAGAACGACCTACTCTCATCTACACTACCTATAACTTAGATCCGCAGTGGAGGTCAGAGATGGATGCTGATCGGATCCTCTTGCTTGAACCCTCTCATTTCAAGGAATATCCCATCTCTCAAAAATCCTTGCAATTCATTCTGGATCTAGGTCAGAACATCTCAGAGCTTCAAGTTCATGTGGGAGAATTCAAAGCATTGAAACAGTCCCATGGCCTTCAGGACATCTACTTCAAGGAACATCCCTTCAATCAACATTTCGAAGGGACGATGGATGAGCGCGACTGGATGTTCAGCGTGAAAAGCTATTATCGTTCCTTCTTTGCCTTCTGGAAACGATGCGCTAAAGAGATTGGACAAAAGACCCTTTTCTGAGCATGGATAAATCCCATCTTCCACAAAAAGACTGCATGACCTGTGGACGCCCTTTCGCCTGGAGAAAGAAATGGGAACGCGATTGGGAACAGGTGAGAAATTGCAGTGAGCGTTGCCGAAGAAACCGACACTCTGCATGAAAGAACTCGGGCTGATCTTTCCACATCAACTCTTCGATGATTTACCATGGGATACGGACCTACCTATCGTGATGGTAGAAGAACATCTTTTCTTCAGGCAGTATGCCTTCCACAAGCAGAAGTTGGTCTTTCATAGGGCAAGCATGCGGGCCTATGCCGATCGTCTTTCAGACTCGGGATATGAAGTGGAATATCTGGATTGCCGATCCGACCACAACGACATCCGCGACCTCATCGCAGCACTGGCTGAACGCAAGGTGGAGCGTGTGCACTATATGGACCCCTGTGATGACTGGTTAGAGAAGCGATTGCAGGCCAAGTGCAGAGACCACGATATTTCTTTAAAGGAGTATGCCAGTCCGATGTGGCTAAATACGAAGGATGAACTGAGTGATTTCTTCCGGTCGGATAAGAAGAAATTCTTCCAGACCACCTGGTATAAAGATGAGCGGAAGCGCAGAGGTATCCTTCTGACCCAGGACGGTGGACCTCAAGGAGGTGATTGGACCTACGACAAGGAGAATCGCAAGAAATACCCCAAGAGCAAAACACCGCCTAGTATTTCATTTCCGGACAGCGACTCTTATTTCAAAGAAGCCAAAAGCTATGTCGAAGAGCACTTTGCCGATAATCCCGGTGAGGTCCAAGACACGCCCCTGTATCCGCATGATCGAGAGGGGGCATTAAAGTGGTTGAAGAAATTCTTGGAACACCGCTTCCACGAATTCGGACCCTATGAGGATGCCATCGTGAAAGATGCCTCCATACTCCATCACTCTGTACTCACGCCCATGCTCAATGTGGGTCTGATCAGCCCGCAAGAAGTATTGGACAAAGCTCTGGAATATGCCGCAGAGCATGATGTACCCATCAATTCCACCGAAGGATTCGTACGACAGATCATCGGCTGGAGGGAGTTCATCCGAGGGGTGTACATCGCTAAGGGTGTAGAAGAACGCACAAAGAACTTCTGGGGATTCGAGCGCAAGATCCCAGAGAGCTTCTATACCGGAGAAACGGGCATTCTCCCGGTGGACAATGTCATTCGGAAAGTGCTGAAGACAGGATATTGCCACCACATCGAACGACTGATGGTACTGGCCAATTTCATGTTGCTCTGCGAGTTCGATCCGGACGAAGTCTATCGCTGGTTCATGGAGCTATTCATCGATGCCTATGACTGGGTGATGGTGCCTAATGTCTATGGCATGAGTCAGTTTGCAGATGGCGGACTCATGTCGACCAAACCCTACATCAGTAGCAGCAATTACCTGATGAAGATGAGCGACTATCCCAAAGGCGAATGGCAAGAGACCTGGGACGGGCTGTTCTGGAGATTCATGCACGTGCATCGGGATTTCTTCGCATCCAATCCGCGACTCAATATGCTGCTCAGCAATTTGGATAAAATGGGCAAGGACACGCTGAATGACCATCTGGAAAGGGCGGATACCTTCCTGGAATCCCTCTGAAGACCTTCTACATATCGGGGAATCGATTCCCCAAAGACCGGAGACCTTCCGGGGATAAAATATTTCTATATCATTGATTTTCAGTGTCTTGTCAAGAATGGGTGGGGTGGAATGACCTTTGAATCTCTAAGAGCGAATCAAATCCTCTAAAAGAAATGTCACAGATATTGATAATCATCGCAGGAATCTCGGCCATCGTGCTCGGTCTCCTCTGGTGGAAACGCATACAGACCTCACGGGAAGATGACCACGACTTCGAAGTGAGAGAAGAAGCCAAAGAAGAAGTATCCGAACAGGAAAGTGTCATTTGACATCTCTTGTTCAATTAGCAGAACCACAGTATAAATCCCTTAAGTATCAACATCATGAAAAAGATCAGCATAGCCCTCATGTTCTTCGTAAGCAGTACACTACTCTACGCAGGAGGTGAAGAAATCAAGCGTCTCGACCAGCAGACCGTATTGGAAATGAGTGAAGAAGACCGCACCATGCGTGTCAATGAACTTGAAGACCGTTTGGTCCAACTCCAAGAAATCGACTTCAAGCAACTCGAACGTGCAGAGAAGAAAGAAGTACGCTCCGAACTCAGATATATCAAGAAAGAGATGCGGGCCCACGCAAACCATGGTGTCTATATCTCAGGTGCCGGACTGATCATCATCATTCTACTGGCCATCCTCATCTTCTGATAAGACTTTCACTAAGACCACAAGCTACTAGATGCTCGAAGCACAAAAGACTCCTGATCTTCAGGGGTCTTTTTTATTTCAGTCCATGACCCCTGACCAGTCAGCCATAGGGAGTACACAACGGAATCCTATATGATCTGTAGCGGCACCGTCCTCATGCGGCATACGGGCACTCACCCGATAACTGCTACAATAGCTGTCATTGCAGAGGAAAGACCCCCCTCGGATGGTGTGGTATCCACTTGAACCATGGGGTCCTTGGGGATCGATGAGGAGAGTGTCGTTCCCTGTCATCGAGTAGGCTTCTGCATAGAAGTGATCGGAGCAGATCTCCCAGACATTTCCCGCCATATCATAGAGACCATATCCATTGGCCGAGAAGGAGCCTACCGGAGCCCGATGAACGAACCCGTCCCATACCGTATTCATCGTGGGGAAATTTCCTTGAAAGGAATTGCATTTGGGATACCCCTCTTCTACCTCTTCATTGCCCCAGGGATAGTTCCCCTGCTGCCCTCCACGGGCTGCGTATTCCCACTCTGCTTCCGTAGGTAGACGCTTACCGGCCCATCGGGCATAGGCCTGTGCATCGTGGATGCTGATGTGTACCACAGGTGACTCCTCCTTTCCCTCAATATCAGATTCAGGACCGCTGGGATGCTTCCAAT
The DNA here is from genome assembly GCA_013001705.1 of Flavobacteriales bacterium. Lineage (NCBI taxonomy): Bacteria > Pseudomonadati > Bacteroidota > Flavobacteriia > Flavobacteriales > Flavobacteriales bacterium. The sequence goes on along the minus strand of JABDLZ010000258.1, from coordinate 6,794 downwards.
CTGCACCGGGGACCCAAGCCCACCAGACCGTGTGATCATTGTGACCTTGAATCCCATCAGGTGGCTCGAAGACCATGCTTGCGGCTTGCAGCTGCGCATCGGGAGGGCGAGGTGTCCCTGCTGGCAACAGCTTCTTCATAGATTCCCAATTCACCGGTCGCTCTGCTTCGGTGACATAGCCTGTAGCATCCACAAAGGCCTGGAATTGGCCATTGGTGACCTCATGGCTATCCATCCAATACGAGCTGACCTTGACCCGCCTTACCGGACCTTCCCGTTCCAATGCCTGCTCATCTTCACTACCCATGAGGAATTCTCCTCCGTGTATGAAGACCATGCCGGTCGTATCTGCTTTCCCAAGGGAGGTATCGTATGTGTAAGAAGTACGTGGGCTTGCCTCTATGGTCTCACAGCACTCGTCCTCTTCTTGAGCGCAGCCTATCGACAGCCCGATCAAGATGAAAACGGATAGAAATGAGTCTCTAGGTAGGAACACGGGTATATATCGCTTTCTCGAAATCCTCATCTATTGAGACAATACACTTAGACCGCTTCAAGATAGGAGATTCAAACTTGGCACATTCATTGAAGTCTAAGGATTAAATACCTAGTGATATGAGAACGCATTTACTTTCCTTCATACTACTTATCGGACTGGGAATCAATGGATTCGCACAAGACAAGACCACCATTGAAGCGGTCAATACCGACATCAGTGACAATCTGGATCTTGAGGCCGTGGCCTCTCTTTTTGCAGAAGCAAAGGATTTGGAAGACTTCGAACAACAGCTCAATGACCCCGAATCTCGCTACAGCAATCTCGATTTGAATCAGGATGGCTATGTGGATTATCTAAGGGTCTTGGAAAAGAAAAAAGGTAATGTGCATTCTATCACTATCCAGGCTGTGATCGGAAAAGACAGCTATCAAGATGTGGCTTATATCGATGTAGAGAAGGATAAGAGCGGGGATACCCGGGTGCAGATCGTAGGGGATGTCTACATGTACGGTCCGGACTATATCATCGAACCGGTCTATGTGAGGCCTCCGGTGATATACACGTGGTTCTGGGGCCCGCGATGGAGTGTATGGCATTCTCCGTGGTACTGGGGATATTACCCGAGTTATTGGTCGGTATGGAGACCTTACCCGTGGCATGTCTATCATGCCCACATACGCCCTATGGTACATGTACATCATCACTATCACTATGTGCCTTATAGAAGAAGTGCCGTTTGCAAGGAATTGAGCAGGGATGTTAGTCGTAAGGACTTGGCCAAGGATCGACCTGAAAGAGCTTTTGCCCAGCGACATGACGGAGTCAAGAACAAATACGAACTCGACAACAAGCGCGGCACACAGACACTCGCCAAGCCACGGCCAGCAAAGGACGTGAAGACCACAGGGAAGGAGATACGATCGGATTGGAAGCCCTCGACAACGCGGGATGTAAAACCCACTCAGAACCAGAGTGGCCGGGAGGTAGCACCCGCAGACCGAAACACTGGGACAGGCACAAAGGTCTCTCGTACAGATGAGGCTAAGCCACGTAGCACTCCTGAAGTGAGAGAAAGCAAACCTAGCTCCAATACTTCTACTCGTGAGGCCAAACCCCGGACTTCAAGCGAATCGACCCGATCTACCCGAACAGAGAAACCCCAGCGCGTGACCCAGCCCTCCAAGCCGTCTACTCCGAGCCAACCGCGAACAAGCACTCGCTCGAGCTCTTCCAGCAAGCCGAGTAGCACCACTAGGAGTACTACGCGCTCCTCTTCACCGAGCAAGTCCTCCAGTAAGTCGACCAACAGCTCTTCAAAGAGTCGAGGCGACCGATGAGAATAACAGGATCGTAGATATCAAGGCGGGCCCATGCCCGCCTTTTTCTATACTTTGTGAGCTGAACCAAGACCCCTCAGCCCATGCGCCTTTTGATTCACTCTCTGATCATCCTTTTCTCAACTTCCCTTTTTGCTCAGCCATCCGTTCAGAACAACCTTACTGTTCAGCAGTATGTCCTGGATGTATTTCAAGGGACAGGAGTTGTGATCAACTCTATCAGTATGAACGGGCTTCCTGGTGATTCTATGAATCAGCAGATAGGCACCTTTCAGAACAATGGAGGCTATATACCTATCGCCCAAGGACTTGTAATGAGCACAGGGTCAGTGATAGATGTAGATTTTAATGGGGATACGGTCATGGTCGGAGAACAGACAACGCTGAACATAGTCAATGGTCAATCTGGAGATCCGGACTTGGAATTATTGTCCAACGACAATATCAACGACCAAGCGATCCTGGAATTCGATGTTGTTCCTGAATTCCAATACATCACCTTCAACTATGCCTTCGGGTCGGAGGAGTATCCGGAATATGTCAATTCCTTCAATGATGCTTTCGGTTTCTTCGTGTCCGGACCCGGCATCATCGGCAACTTCTCAAATGATGCCGACAACATCGCCATTCTACCGATCAATAACACCGTGGTCAGTATCAATACGGTCAATAATGGCAACACTGGTTGTTTCAGTGGAGGCCCCAGTGGTCCATGTATGAACTGTGAATACTATATCGACAATTGCCCGATCGAATCAACAGCCCTGGACGGGATGACCACCGGACTGAGTGCCCTGCTCGAGGTGATCCCGGGTGAGACCTATCATTTCAAACTGGCCATCGGTGATGCCTTGGATAGTGCTTTCGATTCGGCCGTGTTCTTAGAGCAATACAGCTTTAAAAGTGTGGCTACTCCTCCGGTAGGACTACCAGAGAATGACCTGATCCGTGCACTCTACCCCAATCCCAATGATGGACGCTTCACCCTGGAGATGGACGATGTCTCGATCACTGAGGTGAACCTATTGGACATCCAAGGCAAGGTGATGTGGACTTCTTCAACATCGATCAGCTCTCAGGCGCCAATCACTATCGATGTCAGCTCGATGAATGCTGGGCTCTATTTCTTGGAGGTCATCCATGACGCAGGAAGATCTATGCGGCAGGTGACCATCCACTGAAACTATCCTTTATCAGCGGTGCATACTGATAATTGTCAGTCGAATATGCCGCTCACTACGCGAATTTCGCAACATGCGCATATGGTCATCTCTCTTCACGATCCTCCTTGTACTCGGAATCGTTCTCTTCGGCTCCTGCTCGAGTGGAAAAGAAGGTATCCGACCTGAGACCAGCGACCTGATCGAGTCCGTATATGCCTCGGTACAAGTTGAACCGGAGGGATATTACAAAGTCTTTGCTGCAAGCACAGGCATCATCCGATCCATCCATGTAAAGGAAGGGGATACCGTTGCAACCGGTGAAGTCCTGGCGACCATCGATTCCGATCGGGCCGATCTGCAAAAGAGCGATGCGATCATACAAGCAGAACTGGCAAGAGAGAATTATCAAGGAAAGGCGGCCGTTCTATCCAGTCTGGAGAATGAGATCGCCTCTCTGGAGAAACAATTCTCACTGGACTCTACCAACTTCTTTCGTCAGAAAAGGCTGTGGGAACAGAAGATCGGCTCCAAGAGCGACTTCGAGCAGGCCGAACTCCGTTATGATCGTTCGCTGAATTCATTGGATCGTGCCCGAAAGAACTTCATTCAGAAGAAGAACGAACTCGAGAGCAACTATCGCAGGGCCTTATTGGCACTCGATAGAGCAGAGACCTCACTCGATGAGTTCTCCATCACCTCACGCATGGATGGAATGGTATACAGCATTCTGAAAGAGGAAGGAGAATCATTGGGATCGATGGAAGCACTGGCACAGTTAGGCAGCAGCACCGATTTTATTCTGAAGATGTCCATCGATGAAGTGGATATCGCACGTGTGGAGGTTGGACAGCAGGCCTATATCACCTTGGATGCATATCCTGGTGAGGTCTTTCAGGCAGAACTCAGCCGAATCGACCCCATGAAAGATGAGCGCACACAGACCTTCGAGGTGGAAGCTCGATTCATCACCCCTCCTCCCCGACTCTATGCAGGGCTGACCGGAGAAGCCAATATCACCATACGCACGATCGAGGATGTGTTGCACATCCCCTTGGCCTATCTCACGGCCGATGACAAAGTGATCACTGATGAAGGAGAAATCGAAGTGGAAATAGGTCTGCGCAATCTGGACCGCGTACAGATACTCAGCGGATTGGACAGTACCAGTACCCTCTATCTTCCTGACTGAGATGACCGACCCACGCATCATCCTGGATATATCCAAGACCCATTTGCTCTCGCGTATGAAGCAATCGGTCATTGCAGGACTCGGGGTGACCTTCGGTATAGGATCCTACATCATTCTGGTCAGTTTCATGACCGGATTGAACGGCCTGCTGGATGGCCTCATCCTCAATCGCACACCGCATATCCAGATCTACAATGAGATCGCTCCCAGTGAGACACAGCCCATCGATCTGGTGGACGAATGGGCCGAAAATTTCAAAGTAGTACGGTCCATCCGCCCGAAAATGAGTCAAGAGCGTATCCACAATGCCATTCCTATCATGGATAAACTCATGGAAGACGAGCGTGTGAAAGGGGTCAGTCCATGGGCGCAAGCGCGGGTATTCTATCTGGCCGGGTCCAACCAACTGAACGGACTTGTGAGTGGAATACGCCCCAAAGAAGAAGTGCGTCTTTACAATTTCGATGAGTATATCGTCAAAGGGGATGCAGAGGACCTGCTGAAGAATCAGAATAGTATCCTCCTTGGTGCCGGAGTGGCCCAAAAGATGTCGCTGGATATCGGTGATAAGATACAGGTGAGTACGGCCCAAGGCGGTATCATCTCCCTCAAGATCGCAGGCATTTACCAAAGCGGACTGGCCGAGGTGGACAATGTACAGAGCTATGTCAATCTCAACACGGCCCAACAACTCTTGGGCGAAGGAGGGAACTATATCTCCCACCTCAATGTCAAACTCCATGACATCGCAGAAGCTCCTCGACTGACCGATGAGATCAGACGCAATTATCAGGTCAACGCGATAGATATCCAAGAGGCCAATGCCCAGTTCGAAACGGGGACGCAGATCAGGAATCTGATCACCTATGCCGTATCGATCACCCTGCTCATCGTTGCCGGATTCGGAATCTACAACATCCTCAACATGTTCATCTATGAGAAAATGAACGATATCGCCATTCTCAAGGCTACCGGCTTCTCTGGAGGCGATGTCAAACAGATATTCATCGCTCAAGCATTGGTGCTAGGCTTGGTGGGCGGCATTCTCGGTTTGATCATCGGCTATGGAGTGTCGGTACTTATCTCGGTCACTCCTTTTGAGACAGAAGCTCTTCCCACTATCAAGACCTATCCGGTCAATTTCGACCCTTTCTTCTATATAGTAGGGATGAGCTTTGCGATCATATCCACCTTTCTGGCCGGTTACCTGCCCGCTCGCAAGGCGGAGAAGATCGACCCCGTAGATATCATCAGAGGACGATGAGCACCATTTTGCGCACGGAGCATATTGACAAATATTTCACCGAACCGGTGCGATTCCATGTGCTCAAAGACATCAGTTTCAGCATCGATGAAGGAGAATTTGTATCCATCATGGGGAAGTCAGGTTGTGGGAAATCAACCCTGCTCTACATCCTCTCCACCATGGACACGGACTACGAGGGAATACTACATCTGAATGGGGACCGATTGACAGGACAGAATGCGGAGCGACTTGCACGTGTTCGTAATGAATCGATCGGTTTCGTATTCCAGTTCCATTATCTATTGCCTGAATTCTCCGTGCTGGAGAATGTGATGCTACCCGCCCGGAAACTCGCCCAGAAGAGTCCTTCTCAGATACGCAAGAATGCCCTGGAAAAACTGGATATGCTGGGCATAGCCGATCAGGCCCAGAAGAAGGCCAACCGCATCTCGGGAGGACAGAAGCAACGCGTGGCCATCGCTAGGGCCTTGATCAACGATCCGCGTATCATCATGGGGGATGAACCCACTGGGAACTTGGACTCGAAGAACTCGGAGAATGTCTTCAACATCTTCAAACGACTGACCCATGAAGTGGGACTCTCTCTGCTCGTGGTCACCCACGACAAGGACTTTGCGCGCAAGACCGACCGCATCATCGAGATGGCCGATGGGCGGATCATCGACCATGGTAAATGAACATGCAGTTTTCTTAAAACGTTCACTTTCGCATTAGCTCTGAACCAAGAAAAGGAATTGCCCAAACCTTCCGCTAGTTCACTATCTTGCATCGACCCACTCTCAACGATTCTCGTACAGGTGAATCATCAACAGTTCATGCATAGGTATTTCATATTCCTGATAACGGTGGTCAGTGCTTCGCTTCTCACTGCACAGGAATATTTTCAGCAAGAGGTCAATTACCGAATAGATGTCAGCCTCAACGATGAGGAGCATTCACTCTCCGCCTATGAGGAGATAGAATACATCAATAATTCTCCTGACATCCTAGATACGCTCTACTTCCATATCTGGCCCAATGCGTATCGAAACAACGAGACCGCTCTGGGCAAGCAGAAGCGTGCGGCCGGTGGAAAGCGCAAATATCTGGATGCCCCGCATCAACAAGGGTGGATCGATTCCCTCGATTTCAAAGTCGGTGGTCGACCCATTCGCTGGGACTATCATCCGGACCATATCGATATCTGCCTGCTCTATCTAGATGAACCCCTAAGACCAGGGGCATCTATTCAGATTAGCACTCCATTCTATATCAAGCTTCCCAAAGGAACCATGTCCAGACTCGGACATCTGGAACAAGCCTATCAGATCACCCAATGGTACCCGAAGCCGGCCGTTTA
>JABDLZ010000257.1 GCA_013001705.1 Flavobacteriales bacterium | reverse complement strand
CTGCGAGTAGTTCCCTGGATAATCCTTGATACGGCCTTCACCTTCAAATGCAAAGGTGTGTTCAACGATACGGTCCATGAAGTGACGATCATGCGACACGACCACCACCACACCTGGATATTCTTCCAAATAGTCTTCCAAGACCTGTAAGGTGAAGATGTCGAGGTCATTGGTAGGCTCATCAAGGATGAGAAAGTTGGGATTGGCCATCAGGACGCGCAGCAGATGCAATCTTCGTTGCTCTCCTCCACTGAGGGTGGAGATGTGATTGAAATGCATGCTTCTGGGGAACATGAAGCGCTCTAGAAGTTGAGCCGCACTGATCTTGTGGCCTTTGGTCAATGGGATCACGTCTGCGATTTCCCTGACGGCTTCGCTCACACGTTGACCTTCTTTGAACTGGAGGCCGCTCTGTGTGAAATAGCCGAAGACCACTGTATCCCCGATCACCACTTTCCCTTGGTCCGGCTCCAGTCTATCGGTGATGAGATTGAGCAATGTACTCTTGCCTGTCCCATTCCTACCGATGATTCCCACTCGGTCTTGACGTAGGAAGATGTAGCTCAACTTATCGATCAAGGTCCGGCCGTCATAGGATTTGCTGACCTTATGAAGCTCGACAACTTTGCTTCCCATACGAGGGACGTTGATCTCCAAGCGCATTTCGTCCTTGTCCAATCGGGTAGAGGCGGTCTTCTTCAAGTCATCGAAAGCTTGGATTCGGTACTTGGCCTTGGTGCCTCTGGCCTTGGGTTGTCGCCTGATCCAGTCCAATTCTTTACGCATCGCGCTTTTGGCCTTGCTCACCACGGTGGCAATGTTCTCTTCCCGCTCTTGCTTCTTTTCCAGATAGTAGGTGTAGTTGCCCTTGTGTCGATAGAGGGTGTTGTCTTCCAGTTCTAAGATGACATTGCACACATTATCCAGGAAATACCGATCGTGAGTCACCAGCAGGAGTGTCGAATTGGTGGTAGAAAGGTGGCCTTCCAGCCACTCGGTCATCTCCAGATCCAAGTGATTGGTCGGCTCATCCAGGATGAGTAGGTCGGGTTCTTTGATCAACTCCATGGCCAGGCCCAACCTTTTCTGTTGTCCGCCAGAAAGTTCACCGATGACCTTATCCATGCGTTCGAGACCGAGTTTGTAGAGGATCTCCTTGGCCATGCTCTCTACTGACCAGGCCTGTGTGCGTTCCATCTCACTCAAGGCAGCATAGAATCTTTCATCTTCTTTGCCTTCATCCAGTAATTCCTCATACTGCCTGATGGCCCGCATCTGGGTGCTATCCCCTTGGAAGATGGTCTCAAGAATAGTCGACTTAGGATCGAAATGCTGACGTTGGGCGAGATAACCCAAGGTGATCCCGTTGCGGAATGTGACGGTCCCTGAGTCAACGGATTCCTGTCCCATGATGGCATTGAGCAAAGAGCTCTTTCCTGAGCCATTGCGCGCGATCAGACCTACCTTCTCACCACGGTCTATTCCGAAGCTGAGATCTTCGAAGATGCGCTTGGCTCCATAAGAAAGACTGAGGGATTCTACCGATAGATAATTCACCCTGCGAAAGTAGTCGGACAGGAGGTACAGGAATACAGTCTATGGCCCAAATCAATACTTGGTCGACCTTGCACAGAATGCGTGCGAATAGGTAGAAAAAGTATCTTTATTCCTCGATGCGAACCTTCAATCCTTCCATCCTTTTGGCTCTTCTTGCTGTGACCTACTGGTCTCAGGTAGTCTACAGTCAGAGTTTGAGGAGTCCTGAGTCCATTGTGTGGGATGAAGAAGGGCAGAGATATCTGATTTCCAATACGGTGGATGGTCAATTGAGAACAGTGGATATCTCTGGCGATATCGACCTTTTCGGTATAGATTCCAAAGGCTCACATGGTCTTTTGCTCCAGAATGGGATGCTCTATGCCTGCTTCCGGAATGAGATACGATGTTACGATACCGAGGGCGATAGACTGGTTGACACCTATGAGGTGCCCGAAGCAAAGTTCTTGAATGGAATCTGTGCAGATGACCAAGGATTCCTATATATCACTGATTTTTCAGAACGGAGCATCTTCCAGATCGAGGTGGAAGATGATGGTGGGAGGCCTGTCTCCAGTCAGGTTTGGAAAGAGATAGATCAGATTCCCAATGGGATTGCCTACGATGCCTTCAGAGATGAATTGGTCGTTGTGACCTGGGGATCCAGTGGCCTGGTCCATTGCTATGACAGACAGACTGCCGATCTGAAGCATAGCCTAGAGAGCGGATATGCCAATTTGGAGAGTATTCTCATAGATGACCGTGGAGATGCCTATGTCTCAGCTTGGAGTCCTTCGGCCATTCTGAAATTCGAACAAGGAGTGCGCAGTGCTCCGGTCGTATGGAGGTCTGAAGATGTATTCCGTCCTACGGGAATGGTACTTAGCGATCAGAATGATCTACTCTTTCTGAGTACCGATTTCGGACACATACACGGCCTATCCGAATCAGGTCCACGCTCAACTGGGCCCATGCTCGATGCCTTCCCGAATCCGGTGTCCGTAAATTCCCTTATCACCTATCAAGTGATGGAACCGGGTCCGGTACACATATCTATCTATGACAGCCGTGGAACTTTGGTGCAGACACTCATGACCGAAGAGAAGCAAAGAGGAATACATCAATTCATGTATCAGAGAGAGGAGAGGGCCAACGGGCTGTATTTCATCAATATTCAGAACGGATCGAGCAATCAAGCGATTGCCGTCACCTTAGTGGACTGAGACCTGAATTCTCAATCTTCGGCTTGCTTCTTTTTTTCCTCCTCGAGCAGTAACTCGATGTCCGATATGAGACGATTCATTTCCAGATCGGAGGTGCCATCGTAATAGCCTCTGATGCGTTGCTGACTATCTACCAGAACGAAATTATTGGTGTGGATGAAATCGCTCTTGCCACCATCTCCTTCACCTACCTCGGCAGGCTTTAAGGTGAAGTACGACCTGCGCGCGAGTTGATAGATTTTCTTTCGGTCACCGGTCAGGAGTCTCCATTGACCATCATCTACGCCATAGGCGGTTGCATAGGCAGCCAGAGCCGGAATGCTGTCTTCTTCCGGTAGAACAGAGAAGGAGAGGAACCTGAGGTCATCTTCGGTACTGAATTGGCTGGCCACATAGTCCATCTTGCCGCTCATGATCGGACAGATGGTCTGACAGGTGGTGAAGAAGAAATCAGCCACGTGTATCTTGCCTGTGAGAAAAGTAGAATCGGTAGTGCCTCCGGTCTGGTCGGAAAGCGAGAAATACTCGACCCGGTGATTCTTATTGAATCGGACATCTTCATCCACCAAGATGGGGTTGACCTGCGCAGGGCTATAGACAGGTAAGGGATTGGACTTCTGATACCAGAAATAGGCCACAGCTACTACGGCACTCGCAGCAAGGAATACGACCAGTGCTTTTGTCAGACAGGATTTCATAGCCTAAAGACCTTCATTGAATGGCTCATGCTTCCCCATAGAGGTCCTTCATCAAGTCTCCGTATTTGCTGTAGATGGCCTTTCGCTTTAATTTGAGGGTGGGCGTTAATTCCCCACCTTCGATAGTGAATTCTTCTTGGAGCAAAGTGTATTTCTTCACCTTCTCCCAGCGTGCAAAGGGCG
>JABDLZ010000256.1 GCA_013001705.1 Flavobacteriales bacterium | reverse complement strand
ATTCGATTGTAGCCATCTCTCCACTTCAGACACAGCCATATTCTTTCTTGCGGCATGTACTTCCACCTGATCGGCCGACAGTTTTCCAACTTGGAAATACTAGGAAGCCTCATGAGCGAAATACATTCCACTCACACTTGATGCTGGATACATGGCATTGCTCTCGGTCAAGCTGATACCGGTGTGTTTCTCTACATCCAGCAGCTCGAAGAGGACAGGTTTTTCAGTATGGTCAGGGCAGGCAGGATATCCATGGGCAGGTCTGATTCCCTGATATTTCTCCCGTATGAGTTCATCATTGGACAATTGCTCATCTTGAGAATATCCCCAAATCTCCGTACGGACTTTCCAGTGCATGAATTCAGCAAAGGCTTCTGCCAGTCGATCGGCCAGGGCTTTGGTCATGATGCTCCGATAATCATCATGGTCTTGGGCTGCGTCTTCCAATAGGGTTTCTATGCCTCCTCCGGTTGTCACAGCGAAGAATCCCGTGTAGTCTTCTTTTACTCCTTTCGGTGCAATGAAGTCTGCTAGACTCAGATTGGGTTGACCGGAGGTTTTCTTCAATTGCTGACGTAAGTGATGGAAACGCGTGAGCACTTCCCTTCTGGAATCATCCGTATAGATCTCTACAGTATCATCATCTACGGTATTTGCTGGGTAGAGTCCGATAACCCCGTTGGCGGTCAATTGCTTCTTCTCGATGATCTCATCCAGAAGTGTATTGGCATCATCGAAAAGTTTCTGGGCTTCAATACCGACCACTTGATCTTTAAAGATATCGGGATAGCGCCCTTTGAGCATCCATGTGCTGAAGAAGGGAGTCCAGTCGATGTATTTGCGGATAGTGCTGAGGTCGAAATCCCGGAAGACTTTCACGCCCAGTTCTTTCGGCCTATTAGTTCCAGAATTCGTCCAATCGATCTGCAATTTGTTCTTCCTAGCTTCTTCATAGCTCAAGAATTCCTTGCTCTGTGAACGGGAAGCATGGTTCTCTCGCAAGACCGCATACTCTTTCTTGTAGTCAAGGCTAGTGTTCTTCCCATTCTCAGAGAGTAGGGAGGAAGCTACTGTGACGGATTTTGATGCATCCAGGACATGTGCAATGGGCCCCGAATAGCAGGGGTCGATCTTGACCGCAGTATGTATCCGTGAAGTGGTCGCCCCACCGATAAGCAGTGGAGTGTGGAATTCCTGCCGTTCCATCTCTTTGGCCACACCTACCATTTCATCCAGCGAAGGAGTGATCAGTCCGCTCAACCCGATGATGTCCACATTCTCCTCCTTGGCCTTCTTAAGGATCTTGTCCGTGGGTACCATTACACCCATATCGATGATCTCGAAATTGTTGCAGGCCATCACCACACCTACGATATTCTTACCGATGTCATGCACATCTCCCTTGACGGTGGCCAACAGTACTTTGCCCGCACTCTGACTGGCAGTGCCATCCTTTTCGGCTTCGATGTAGGGCAGGAGAACGGCTACTGCCTTCTTCATGACCCTGGCACTCTTCACTACCTGAGGAAGGAACATCTTTCCCGATCCGAATAGATCTCCGACCACATTCATCCCGTCCATCAGTGGTCCTTCGATGACTTCTAGGGCCTTGGGGAAGTTCTGGCGGCATTCTTCTACATCTGATTCAATGTGATCGACTATACCCTTGACCAAGGCATGTTCTAGTCGTTTATTGACGTCCAGGCTTCTCCACTCATCGGTCTTCTTCTCCTTGACTCCTCCTTGTTCCACATTCTTTGCGAATTCCATCAGTGCTTCGGTAGCCTCATCATTCCTATCCAGAAGCACATCTTCCACTTTGGTCAGTAGATCGCTCGGGATGTCGTCATAGACCTCGAGCATGGCCGGATTGACGATTCCCATATCCATTCCTTGCTGGATGCCATGGTATAGGAATGCGGAGTGCATAGCTTCTCTCACCACATTATTGCCTCGGAAACTGAAACTCACGTTACTCACTCCGCCACTTACGTGGGCATGGGGGAGATTCTCTCTGATCCATTTCGTAGCTCCAAAAAAGTCGGTCGCGTTCTTTCGATGCTCCTCCATCCCGGTGGCCACTGGGAAGATATTCGGGTCGAAGATGATGTCTTCAGGGGGGAATCCGACTTCATCGACCAGGATATCATAGCTGCGCTTACAGATATCGATCCTTCGCTGCAGAGTGTCTGCCTGACCGGTCTCATCAAATGCCATCACGATCACAGCTGCTCCATAACTCAGGACCTTACGTGCCTGTTCTTTGAACTTCTCTTCACCGTCCTTGAGGGAGATGGAATTGACCACACCTTTGCCTTGAACACACTGAAGTCCTGCTTCTATGATCTCCCACTTCGAGCTATCGATCATGATGGGAATCCGAGAAATGTCTGGCTCAGCTGCGATGAGATTTAGAAACTTCACCATGGCCTCTTTTCCTTCGATCATCCCGTCATCCATATTGATGTCGATGATCTGGGCGCCACCCTCTACCTGATGTCGCGCAATGGCCAATGCCTCATCGAATTTCTCTTCCTGTATCAGTCGGAGGAATTTCTTGGAGCCGGCTACATTGGTCCGCTCACCGATATTGATGAAGTTGCTCGTGGGCAATACGGTCAGTGGTTCCAGTCCACTCAATCGCATGTGCCTCTCTCGTTCTGGGATCTGACGAGGAGGATATTTTGCGGCTACTTCTGCAATGGCCTGTATATGAGATGGAGTCGTTCCGCAGCATCCACCGATGATGTTGACGAAGCCGTTCTCCATGAAATCCTCGATCACCGTACCCATATAATCAGGAGACTGGTCATACTCCCCGAATTCGTTGGGCAGTCCAGCATTGGGGTGAGCAGAAACATGGAAGGGCGCTTTCTCGGCCAAGGTCTTCAGATAGGGTCTGAGTTCTTCAGCACCTAGCGCACAGTTGAGACCGATACTGAGCATGGGGAAGTGGGCCAATGAGTTCAGAAAGGCTTCGGTGGTCTGTCCAGATAAGGTGCGTCCACTGGCATCCGTGATGGTCCCGCTCACCATGACCGGGATCTCAAGCTCTTTTTCATTGAAGTACCTACGTATAGCCGAGAGAGCGGCCTTGGCGTTGAGTGTGTCGAATATGGTCTCTACCAAGAGTATGTCGGACCCACCTTCTACGAGACCATGTATCTGCTCATAATAGGCTTCCTCTAATTCTTTGAAGGTGATCGCACGGAATCCAGGGTCATTGACGTCTGGTGAGAGGGAGAGGGTACGATTTGTAGGGCCGATAGAACCTGCTACGAATCGCGGCCGGTCGGTGAATTCCTCTGCGACCTCACGAGCAATTCTAGCGCTCTCATAGTTGAGGTCATAGACATCCTTCTCCATCTGATAATCTGCCATGGAGATGCGATTGGCAGAGAAGGTGTTGGTCTCTACGATATCGGCTCCTGCTTGGAAATACTGCCTGTGTATGCCCTTTATGATCTCAGGCTGAGTGATGCTCAGCGCATCATTGTTTCCCTTCAAGGAACACCTATGATCCTGGAATCGTTCTGCCCTGAAATCCTCTTCTTCCAAGGTGTGTCGTTGGATCATGGTGCCCATGGCTCCATCGAGAACCAATATGCGTTCTTTCAAAGCCTGATGTAGCAATTCTGTTCTGCTCATATTCAATAACCAATCTATTTCGGCTATCAAGATTCCAGATGTGTAAGGGTACCATGCGGTTTCCGCTCATCATCTTCCCCCGATCTCTCGAGGCGGGAATTAGCACCTTCTCTGGCGAGTGGTTGCTAAGACTTCATAGGGCCCGTCCCTCCGTCTTTCTTGATAACAGGCACGAAGATGCAGATTTTCGATATAAGTTCTGCATCAAGGCGAGATGGATTTATGAAGATCGATACGTCCACATTTTCCATTCCTTCCCATCAGCCATACCGTTTGCTCCACGGTGGCGCAGGTGAAATATCCTTCAGAAGTAATGGATTGCCATGATCTACCGTCATCGTAGGAGATGTCCACCCCCGTCCTTCCACAGGTGATGTATGCATCCTGAGCTTCATTGTAGACCACACAGGATCGGTAACCAGCAGGAGGGAGGCTGTCTGAGAGTATCCATGTACGTCCGGCATCGGAGGTGTATGCGCAATTGCCTGCCACAGATGTACTGTCCAGATAGCAACCACCTACGGCCACTCCCCGTAGTGCATTCTTGAATGCCATGGAGAATATTCCGCATCCTTCACCACTCCTCAAAGGCGTGTCGAATGCCTCTGTGCGCATATCGGACTCCATTTCGCGCATCGATCGGACCACTCGAGCTGTTGGACCCCCTCCTGTAGCCGTGTATTCGCGGTCTTCCATCACGATGATCCCAGTTCCGCTAGCGGCAAAACCGGCTTCTCCATCAAGGGGTCGTGGAAATCCTGTCATTGATGCCTTGGTCCAGGTCTTTCCGTAGTTCAATGAGAACACTCCATAGAATCTCTCTCCTATAGGGTCACCATAGCATATGCCCAGAGAATCGTGGAAGTCCATGCCGTCTAAGAATACTCCTTCGGTCAAGTCTTCAAATACCTGCTTCCAAGTGGCCCCACCGTCATCGGTCCGAAATATCCTCCCTTCATTTCCGGCAGCCATGATCACGGCCTGCTGCGCATCGAATCCGTGCACATCTCGGAAATCCAAGTGAGTCTGCTCCATGGGTGATACTACTTGCCATGTCTGGCCATCGGTCATGCGAAGGACCGTCCCCTGCGATCCGCTCGCCCAACCAGTCGCTGCGTCTACCAGATGCAGACCTCGAATATGCGCTTCTGCATTCGCTGCCAGAGAGACATGACGTGGAGATTTCATACTCTTCTCAGCTATCTCGATGTCATCCTCCTGCATAGTGGAATCAGAGGCATCCGACCCACATGAAACAAGAGTGAGGAGAAAGGTTGCAGAGGCTATGTATACGGCTATCTTTTCTATGAAAGAGCACTTCGTAGATGGAATTAAAATGGGGCTGTTCACAAGTGAGGTTGTTTTTTGCAATGGTGCTGGATTTTGGAAATGAATATGCCTACTTTCGCGCTCGAATTTCAAGGAAACAAAACAGCATTTTCAACATGGCTGAAAACTTAGGAAAAATCGCTCAGGTCATCGGTCCCGTGGTGGACGTGAGATTCGAGTCAGAAGGAGATCTTCCGAACATAATGGATGCATTGGAGGTCACGGCCCCCAATGGTACTCTGGTCGTTCTGGAAATACAGCAACACATCGGTGAGGATACCGTACGTACCATCGCAATGGATGCCACCGATGGGCTTCAGCGAGGGATGACGGTCACTGCTACCGGTTCTCCTATCAAAATGCCGACTGGTGAAGAAGTAAAAGGACGTCTGTTCAATGTGATAGGCACGGCAGTGGACGGTATCGGTCCGGTCGACAATTCAGACGGTGCTCCTATCCATAGGGATCCACCTCGTTTTGAGGATCTATCCACTTCTTCTGAGATCCTCTACACAGGAATCAAGGTGATCGATTTGATCGAACCCTATTCCAAAGGAGGAAAGATCGGACTCTTCGGTGGTGCCGGAGTAGGGAAGACCGTCCTGATCATGGAGCTTGTGAACAATATTGCGAAGGCGTATGAAGGTCTTTCGGTATTCGCAGGAGTGGGTGAACGTACCAGAGAAGGGAACGACCTACTGCGTGAGTTCATCGAATCCGGAGTGATAAACTACGGGAAGGAATTCCTCGAGGATATGGAGAAAGGCGGATGGGATCTGAGCAAGATCGACAAAGAAGCCTTGAAAGAATCCAAAGCCTCATTGGTCTTCGGACAGATGAATGAGCCTCCAGGTGCGAGAGCACGAGTTGCTCTATCTGGACTGACATTGGCCGAGTACTTTAGAGATGGAGATGGTAAAGGTGCCGGTAACGATATCCTGTTCTTTATCGATAATATATTCCGTTTCACTCAGGCCGGTTCTGAAGTATCCGCACTTCTAGGACGTATGCCTTCAGCGGTAGGATATCAGCCTACACTCGCTACTGAGATGGGTGCCATGCAGGAAAGGATCACATCGACCAAGAGAGGATCGATCACATCTGTACAGGCGGTATACGTACCTGCAGATGACTTGACCGACCCTGCACCTGCGACCACATTCGCTCACTTGGATGCAACAACGGTACTTTCTAGAAAGATCGCTGAGCAAGGTATCTATCCTGCGGTGGATCCGTTGGATTCCACTTCACGGATCTTGACTCCAGAAATCGTTGGTGACGAGCACTACAACACCGCTCAACGAGTGAAAGAGGCACTCCAGCGATATAAGGAACTTCAAGATATCATCGCAATCCTAGGAATGGATGAGCTTTCTGAAGAAGATAAGATGACGGTATATCGTGCACGTAAGGTGGCTCGATTCCTGTCTCAGCCTTTCCACGTGGCAGAGCAGTTCACTGGTCTGGCCGGAGTACTTGTGCCTATCGAGGAGACCATCAAAGGATTCAACATGATCCTGGATGGTGAAGTGGATGAGTATCCAGAAGCAGCCTTCAACCTGAAAGGGAACATCGATGAGGTCATCGAGGCTGGTAAGAAGATGCTAGCAGAAGCCTAATCCAGATGATAGTCAGTATCATATCACCAGACGCGGAGATCTTCAAAGGTGAAGCTCAGTATGTCGGAGTTCCAGGAATCGATGGGAGTCTGGGAATTCTGAACAATCACGCTCCACTGATCACCACGCTTGCAGAAGGAGAGGTGCTGGTGCGTATCTCTGAGGGGAATGAAGAGCGTATTGCCGTCAAAGGAGGTGTTTTGGAAGTATTGAACAACCAAGTGATCATCCTGGCGGAATAGACGCAAGCTTTAATGATTCTATACTAAAAAGGCCATCCTATCCGGATGGCCTTTTTTATTCAAGTTCTTTATACTTAGTGACGCTTACCTAGGATCGCGTGGCGCACGTGGGCCTCTTCCGCGTTCTTCATCCCGCGCATTCCGTCTGTCTTTCAGATTGCGTAGGACCTCCTTTTTGAATTCCTTCTCTGCCTTTTGGAGCATGGCGAACTTCTTAGGGCCCACGATATCCATGAATTCATCAAGGTGATCGTATTCCAGTTGAGCAGCCTTGATCCGTTGCTCGACATTCTTCTTGATCGCCTCTCTCAATTCCTTGTCCGAAGCGTTCTCGGGGTCGATATCCCGTTTTCTCGGAGCTTCATCCATGATGGCCTTCTTCTCCTGATCCACCTCGTTCCTCAAGGCCCAGAATGCTGCTGATTCCTCAGGTGTCAAACCTGCACGATCCGTGCAATAGGCGACTTTCTTGCTTTCCAATTGAGCTCTACGCTCTTCTTTGCTCTCTTGCTGTGCACTTGCAGTGGTACCGACCAGTATAAGGGTCAATCCCATTAGAAGGTGTTTCTTGATTCCTGTTCTCATATATCTGTATTTAATAGTTCTTCATACTCGACTCCTTCATCCATGAGGAAGTCTATCTCATCGTTCTCTGACTCTTCCGAAGGGTCCTCTAGGTAGATCTCCATGACTATATCCTCATCGATGGCCAGTAGGTAATCCATATCCTCTACCAGATCCACTTCGACCGATCGGGCAATGGCTTCGGCATCCGTTATTTCCGAATGACCGTTCCACTCCACGAGGAATAGGCCCATCAAGACGGCTACACCCGCAGCTACAGCCCATTTCATCCAAGTTAGGGTCTGGATGGGCTTCGTCTCAGCGGGTAATTTCCTCTTCCGCTCCATGACCCGATCGGCCAAGCTCTCGAAATAGCCCTCAGGAGCAGTATGCTTCTTCTTAGGTATGCTAAAAAGAATAGGAGCCTCCTTCTCTAGGTCCGAATCGTGTATGTTGTCTTTTTGTGACATCTGCTCTTATGACTGTACAAGCTTCAAAAGGTTCGATCGGCTTGTAGACTTTTTTCAATCTTCTTGACTGCGATATGATAGGATGATTTCAAGGCGCCAACGCTCGTTCCTGTGACTTCACTGATCTCCTCATATTTCAATTCTTCGAAATACTTGAGTTGGAAGACCAATTGTTGCTTCTCAGGAAGGAGAGAGACTGCTAGAAGGAGTCGTTTCATGATCTCATCTCCATCTGGGCCATCGTTCTCTGCTCGGTCCACTTCTGATGTGTCGAATGGGATGGTGTCCTGTGTGCGCTTCCTTTTCTCGAGAAATGTGTAAGTCTCGTTGGTCGCTATACGGTAGAGCCAGGAGTAGAGCCGAGATTCTCCTCGGAATCTTCCCATTCCTTTGAAAGCCTTGATAAAGGTGTTCTGTAGGATATCATCCGTATCATCATGTGATCGGACCATCCTGCGTATATGGTGATACAGCCGCTCTTGGTAGGTGCTTATGAGCAGACGAAAAGCCTTGTCTTCATCTCCGTGACGGAAATGCTCGATAATGGAATCGTCAATACTACAGCCTTGCCCCAATGTTTCTCTTACTCATCAGACTATTTGCGGGTCAGGACCTTCTCCACCGCTGAAATGACATCAGCTGTATCGATTCCATACTTGGTCATCAGTTCTGCAGGAGTGCCACTCTCTCCGAATTGGTCATCCACAGCCACCATTTCCATAGGACTCGGCTTTCGCAGAGCAAGTAGTTGGGCGGTACT
>JABDLZ010000255.1 GCA_013001705.1 Flavobacteriales bacterium | reverse complement strand
GAGATGACCGTTCTGCTCGGTGGTATGCGTGTATTGGGCGCCAACTATAACGGCTCCGATCATGGGGTATTCACCAATGAGGTAGGTGCTTTGAGCAATGACTTCTTTGTCAACTTGCTTGATTTCGGAGTGACCTGGAAAGCCGTGGATGACAACGATGAGGTCTTCGAAGGCACAGATCGCAAGACCGGAATGGTGAAATGGACCGGTACTCGTGTCGATCTCATCTTCGGTTCGAACTCGGAACTGAGGGCACTTGCAGAGGTCTATGCATGCGATGACGCCAAAGAGCGCTTCGTAGAGGATTTCATTGCCGCTTGGGACAAGGTGATGAACCTGGACCGCTTCGATTCCTGAATCGATCCCGATATTCAATAAGAAAGGGCCGGTATGACGTGGATGTCTGCCGGCCCCTTCCTTTTCACTACACTTATCATTTGAATCCGTGTGAACGGTCATAGTTCACGGCCCATTCGCGCTGGTTCAGCACCATGGTATGGATACGTTGTAGCATTTCTTCTCGCTGGTCGGGGTCATTGAATATGCTGGATAGATAGGGGTGTGTATCCACTTCCATCCCTTGGTCTTCGAGCAGCTCCTTGAGCCGGTCGAGGGCCTGTTCCAATTCGTCTCGCGATACCTCATAGTGCATTTCCTCAGCAGTGGCTTTCTGAGTCTGAGCCCCTGTGGATGGTTTTTCCACGGTGCTAGCGGTGTCATCTGCCGGTCGGCCTCCTGTGATGATGGCTTTCAGGTCGGCCAATTCTTGTTTGAGCAGGTCGATGTCCGCTTGTTGCTTCTCTACCTGTGCGTAGAGATCGTTCTGATTCATACCGATAGCCACATTGATATAGCTGGCGAGCGGACTATCCGAAGCGCTCCAAGCTACTCCTACGATATTCGGGTAGTCTTCCAATCGCATCTGATCCGGATTGACTGCTCTACCGAATCCATCGCCCATTCCACTGGGTAGGATATAGTCTCCGACATTGGCAGTTCCGTATATCTTGACCGGGACCTGACCGAGGAAGGCGACCATCTCATAGCGATCCTTACTGGCTGCATCCGGCATATTACCGAGCACGGCAGGCTTGTGCGAGATGACCATCCAGCGTTCTGCATGCTCACCGTTCTTGCTGATCAAACCACCATTCACGGCCACGATATCTCCAAATGACATCACTTCTTCGGGATGCGCCCGTTCCAGCCACTCTGCATAGTCTGCTGATCCTGATTCATAAGTCACACCCAGATTGGAGTATGCAAAGATCTGATAGGCCGCCAAGTTGGCTACAGCCGTTGCAGATGCGATTCCGGCAGAAATGACCAGAGAAGGTATAGGTGCAGTAGCGCAACCACCTAATCCTACACAGATGGTGCTGGACGTGCTCGCCCCGACCAGACCTGCAGCCGCGGAGACCACGTTCGCAGTCAGTACAGCTGTCTCAAAAATGTACTCGGCAGATGAGGTCATCTCAGACTGTGTCTGTCCCTCTATTCGGCCCACGGCATTCTCGTTGGAGTCGAAAAATGTGATGAAGTTGCTGTTGCTATTCGGAGTGGCCATGGTGCTCTTGATGGCGATACCTTGAGCCGACCCTTCCACTCTTAGGGGATAATTGTCATAGTCGGATTGTCCGGCCCCTAGGGTGACATCGATGGTCACCTGGCCACTCATGAAGGATTCCCCCAAGTGTGTGGATGTACCGATCACACTGATATTGTCATAGAAAGTAGCTGCTCCATCCACCAGCAATTGCTGATTGGCAAAGGTGTTTCCACCAATATTCACATCCCCTGAGAAATTAGAGGGGAATTCGGAGATGACATTGAAGGTATTATCGATCTCGGTCCATCCGTTGACGTGAAGGGTGTCATCCATTAAAGTGCTTCCGAGTACATGTAATTCTGCCAATGTGGTACTTCCCAAAACATCCAAACTGTTATGAAGTATGGCTGTTCCAATGACATCCAAGGTATTATTCATTGTAGCTGGTCCTCCCACGTTCAGAGTGCCTTGCAGGTCGCTCTCATTAAGAACAGTGATGGAATTGAACTGGGTATTTCCTTGAAAATCTGCATCACCCATTACCGTAAGGTCCCCAGTGAGAAGGGTAGGACTGGCATTGGCCACTACCAGATCGCTATTCAATGTGGTCGTTCCATCTACCATCAGGGTACCTGTGGCCGTGATATTGCGGTGATAGGCATAGGGCACGAAGAGTAGCGGTTGCTTACTGAATAGTTCGAAATCAGCACCTCCATAGCTGATCTCTACTCCTAGATCCTTAGCACTCCCATCCCATTCTATCTCATCGAATGATCCTGGACTGCTGCCAGTGGTCTCTCCTTGACCTATGATGAGATTGACCATGCCATAGGTATCGGTACGCGTATGCTGTATTTCTTGGAACTCGATATTCTCTGTCACATCCAGCACGGTGAATTTGAGGCTGACCTCTTCATCAGACAGATAGTTCCCTTGGATATCCACTCCGGGTAATTCTTGGGCATTGCGGTCGATGATGATTGCTTGATAATTCAAGCCATCCGTCTGGCCAACACCGATCAGTGCCAGTAGTAGTGCGTATAAGGTGATGATATACTTTTTCATGATGTTGATGTTTGGAGGGTTTCTTAACGGTAGCGTTTGGAGTAGCAGTAGTCACACTTTCTGAAGCTCCATTGTACCCCTATGCTGAGGGTATGGGTATTGAACTTGAGAGATTCTCCGTCCTCAGACTTGCTGAAAGGGACGCCTACGCCATACATGTATTTGAGAACAATGGCCAGATTGGTCTCTGCGCAGAAACTGAACCCGGCACCCCCGCGATAGAAGAGGTAGGG
>JABDLZ010000254.1 GCA_013001705.1 Flavobacteriales bacterium | reverse complement strand
ATCTCAAATTCAAAGGGGAAATGACCACCGCGGAGATCGGTGACAACAGTACTATACGTGAATGTGTGACCATCAACCGGGGTACTTCTGATCGTATGAAGACCCAAGTCGGTAGTGGATGTCTGCTCATGGCATATGTACATGTAGCGCACGACACCTTTATCGGTGATCATTGCATCATCGCCAATTCGGTCAATCTGGCGGGACATATCACGATTCATGACTATGTGATCATCGAAGGCAATGCGGCCGTACAGCAATTCGTGCAGATCGGCAAGCACAGCTTCATCGCAGGAGCCACTTTAGTGAGAAAGAACGTACCCCCTTATGTGAAAGCAGCCCGAGAACCCATCTCCTACATCGGAGTCAATCGGGTAGGTCTAGAACGTAGGGGATTCGAAAAATCGGTGGTCGATACCATCGAGGAGATCTATAGACTCATCTTCGTTCACGGGCGCAATGTGAGTCAAGGGATGTCCTTGGCCGCTCAAGAGGTAGATGCATGTGCTGAGAAAGATGAGATCATCGACTTCATCTCCCGTTCGGAGAATGGGGTCATCCGAGGATTGAACTGATCGTGCCATGCAGTGCAGGGCCCAAGGAATCAGTAAACGCTTCAATCGCAATCAGGTACTTGACCGGATCGATCTGGAGATCGACCCCGGAGACCGCATAGCCATTCTAGGAAGCAATGGCAGTGGAAAGTCTACGCTGCTGCGCATCCTGGCAGGGCAGCTAGCTCCCAGCAAGGGTAAACTGAGTTACTCGATCCAGGACTCCGAAATAGATACCGATAAGGTGTATCGACACCTGACCTTGGTAGGACCCTATACAGACGTCTATCGACAGTTCACATTCAGCGAGTTGGTGGATTTCCATTTCTCCCTCCGAGAGCTACGCAGCGATCTGGATCGAGCGGACGTATTGAAGGCGATCGATGTGCCTTTGAAGCGACCCCTGCGTTCCTTCTCCTCGGGTATGCTCCAACGGGTCAAACTCGTTCTGGCCTTTGCGACCCAAGCTGAGATAGTCCTTCTGGATGAGCCTACGATGAATCTGGATGATGCCGGAGTGGCATGGTTCGAGAATCAGATTGCTGGCCTTCCAGATGATGTCACCTTGGTCATCGCCAGTAATGAACCCGAGCGGGAGACCCGATCCTGCACCACCCGGTACCGATTGGATTCTGGAACACTCCGTCCCGAGCACAAGTAAGTCGGGCTCGACTAGATTCCTAATTTTGTCCACCTAGCAAGATTTAGAGAATACATGGCAAACACATCGGATATCAAGAACGGGCTCTGCATCAATCACAATGGAGGTCTATGGCAGATCGTAGAATTCCTTCACGTGAAACCGGGAAAGGGTCCCGCGTTCGTGCGGACCAAGCTCAAAAATCTTGAGAATGGAAAACTGGTCGACCATACTTTCAATGCCGGTGTCAAGATCGATCCTGTGCGTATCGAGACCCGCAAGCATCAATATCTGTTCAAGGATGACATGGGATATCACTTCATGAATCTGGACGACTATGAGCAAGTGGTCATTCCTGAGCACTTGATCAATGCACCCCTTCTCCTTAAAGAAGAGGTCACTGCCGATATCGTATTCCACGCTGAAGAAGAGAAGCCGATCAGCTGTGACATTCAACCATTCTTGGAGTGTACCATCACCTATACCGAACCCGGTGTCAAAGGAGATACCGCTACGAATAGCACTAAACCCGCTACCATAGATACGGGTTGTGAGATTCGGGTCCCATTGTTCATCAACGAAGGGGATGTTGTCAAGGTGGATACACGTGGAGGTGGAAGTGGAGCCTATGTAGAACGCGTGAGCCAAGGATCCTGACCCCATGAGATTCGATACTCCTCAGACACTGGGGAGCCTGGCCGCTCTCATTGGAGCCGAGATGATCGGCCCAGCGGACCATCCGGTCACGGGTATCAACGAGATCCATAAGGTCGAGCAGGGAGACCTGGTATTCGTAGACCATCCCAAATACTATGAGAAAGCCCTATCATCAGCGGCCACGACCATCCTGATCAATTCCAAGGACTACGATGCTCCCGAAGGCAAGGCCCTACTCTACTCAGAAGACCCCTTCCGGGATTTCAATCGCATCACACAGCATTTCAGACCGGTGACCCATAAGACTGAGGCCATCTCCAGCGACCTACAGTTGGGTGAAGGTTCGGTGCTCTATCCGGGTGTCCAGATCGGGCAACGAGTGAGTATCGGTACGGATTGCGTGATCCATTCTGGAGTGGTCATCCACGATGACACGCAGATTGGTGATCGGGTCATCATCCATGCCAATAGCGTCATAGGAGGGGATGCCTTCTACTACAAGGCGAGAAAAGAGGGAAGAGAAAAACTACATACCTGCGGCTGTGTCATCATAGAAAATGATGTGGAGATCGGGGGACTCTGTACCATAGACCGAGGGGTGACAGGAGATACACGTATCGGTGCTCATAGCAAGTTGGATTGTCAAGTGCATATCGGTCACGATACAGTGGTAGGTAGTCACTGCCTCATGGCAGCACAAGTAGGAGTGGCCGGCTGCGTGGTGATAGAGGATCATGTGACGCTCTGGGGGCAGGTAGGTGTACCCAGCGACCTGACCATTGGTGAAGGTGCCACTATACTCGGCCAGTCAGGAGTCATCGGTTCTGTGCCGGCCGGTAAGACTTATTTCGGAAGTCCGGCCAAGGAACGCAATGAGGCTTTCTTGGAGCTGGCCTACATACGCAAGCTCCCAGAACTGTTCAAGAAAATGAAGAAAGATGGATAAACTCACTCGTCTTTCTGAACGACTACAGCTCAATAAATTCAAGCTTCAGACCTTGCTGGAGATCACCCGTGGGATCAATGATAACCTACCGATCTCCCAGCTGGTAGCCATCTATCGCGGGATTGTAGAAGGGGAATTGGGTCTGACCAAACTCGTGCTGTATAGCAGTACTGAGAACGGCTGGAGAGTGCTGCTGCAATATGGGGATGACACGGATTATCTCTCGCAACTGGATGGGACGGATTTCTCCGATTACAAGACCATCTCGGTGCTCAACACGGAGGACCAGCAGATATTGACCGGATTCGATGTGCTGATCCCGGTGCTTCACCATCGTAAGCCGCTGGCCTACCTGTTCATCGGAGATGTGGATGATGATATCTCCATCAGTCCCATCATCAAGCACATGAACTTCATCCAGACCTTGACAAATATCCTGGTGGTCTCGATAGAGAACAAGCGCCTCATGGCGGAGAGTCTACGGCAAGAGCGCATACGTAGGGAATTGGAACTGGCTGCCGAGATGCAATCCATGCTGGTACCCTCGGTCTTCGAAGTGAATGACATTCTAGAGGTGGATGCGCTCTACTATCCTCACCAAGAAGTGGGTGGAGACTATTATGATCAATTCAGGCTGCCCAGTGGCAAGGAGGTCATCTGTATCGCAGATGTGAGTGGTAAAGGGATTGCTGCCGCATTCCTCATGGCCAATTTCCAAGCCCGACTGAGAGCACAGATCGAGATCGCTCAGACTTTGGATGAATTGATCCATCAATTGAACAAAAGCGTGGTCGATGCCACTCAAGGCGATAGATTCATCACGTTCTTCCTAGGAGTATACGATCCTAGTAGCCGCGAGCTCAACTATGTCAATGCAGGACACAACCCTCCTCTCCTTCTCCAGTCAGAGATACACTGGTTGGGTCAAGGCTGTATGGAACTGGGTATGTTGGACGAGATCCCCTCTATTCAGGTAGGC
>JABDLZ010000253.1 GCA_013001705.1 Flavobacteriales bacterium | reverse complement strand
GGCAGATATGCCCCAAAGGCCATTCCCCCTTCGTTCCCGGTGACGAGCCCTTCACGTTCCTCTGCCTCGAAACCATAATTCAGACCATCCTGATCCAGATTGCTCGACTGATAGACGAAGTACTCTGTTCGGTTATTGAAACTTAGTCCCGCACTGAGCCCTAGACCTGCATAGAAGGACAGATTTTTTTCTTGGGAAGTCCGGAAGATCAAAGAAGCGTCCAGAGCAAAGCGCTCACTGATGTACTCTACAGATACCGACCGTCTAGCTATTGAATCCACATAAATCTGATTCCCGTTCTGTGAAGAAGTGAGGGTGTCGATACGGTAAGTCTCAGAACTTCCCCGGTAGTAATCCAATGCGGTGACATGGTCATAGGTGATCCCGATACGTAAGGTGGGGTTATTCCTAAGTGCTTCGGTACCCTTTTGATCGAATCTGAGGCCGATCATGGCTTTGAAAGTGAAATTGGGAGCATTGGAGAATCCATTCGAGAAGTAGTCATCCTCTTGGTACAGCAAATCATCCTGAATCGCAGGTGATAAGGCCATGAGGTCACTCTGTGTGAATGTGTTGGCCTCCTGTCCATTGCTTCCAAAATAGAGATTGAAATCCGTGACGTGCACACTGGATTCGTTCTGCGCTCCGGCTGCGAAGGCAGTTCCAATCAAGAAAGAGAGAAGGAGTGTTCGCATTGACCTCAGTTTTTGATGACGGTGAATCGCTTGATCTGCATCTCAAGACCTTCTCCGATGTGCATGGTGTAGGACCCATCAGCCAGGTCATGTATACCGATCTCATTGTTCGGGCCATTGAGTATGCCTGACTTCACGGCCTTACCCTGAATGTCGCGTATGACATAGGATTCCTGGAGGTGTTGATCCGATCGTATGGTGATCTGTTCTGCGGTCGGATTTGGGTAAAGGAGTACTTCTTGAGTGGACTCCGATTCTTCCAGACCGATCGCATCGATCTGCGCCAGGTCGAAACTGTAGATCGAACGACCGAAGGTGCCGATATACAAGGTATTCGTCATCTCATGAAGTTGGAGATGACTCATGATAGTAGGAGGGAGGTTCTCTCCCAATATCGACCAACTTAGACCATCGTCTTCGGAAAACCACACTCCCATATCCGTGGCCACATAGAGACGTGACGGTTCTGCCTGCAACAGGATGTCATTCACCGGTATATTGGGTAGGTTTCCGCTGATATCCATCCATGATTGGCCACCGTTGATGGTCTTGAAGACATGTGGAGTGTAATCGGTATTCCTGAATCCAGAGAAGGTGACGTATGCTACTTGGTCATCGTCCGGGTGAATGGCAAGACCGGTGACATAGCGATCTGGCAGGTCAGCAGAGATCATTTCCCAGTCACCACCACCGTTGAAGGTCACGTGCACCATCCCGTCATCACTTCCTGTATAGATCACATCTTGATTCTGAGAACTTGCGGCCAGGGTCGTCAAGGTCCCATAGGATCCCGATCCACTTGGATGTTGACCCTGGGTAAGGTCGGGTGAGATGACAGACCAGCTGAGGGCACGATCATCCGAGCGCCAAAGTCGATTGCTTCCATAGTAGACCACGCTCGGATCATATGTAGACAGGATGACCGGGGTATTCCAGTTGGTGCGATCGGCCTGGTCGATATCATCGATGGCATAGTCCATAGAAATGGCATTGTTATCCGAGCGGAAGAGGTTTCCCCATTGATATTCAGCATAGACATAGCTGTTGTCCTCCGGGTCCACGTTGACATGGAATCCATCACCACCGAGTATGGCTTCGTAATCATCCAGTTCACCGGACAAGGTGCGCAGTGTGTTATTATCCTGAGTACCTCCATAGAGCTCTCCCGGCCAGCTCTCATCTACCTCTATCTGGTAGAACTGCGTGATAGGTAGGTTCTCGAAATGCTCCCAGGTCACTCCATTGTTCTCAGAGATATAGAGCCCGCCATCGGTGCCACAGAGGACCATATTGGGATCTTGTGCTGACCATTCCATGGCATGGAAATCCACGTGCATCTGATTGTCCTGTGTCCAAGTGACTGCATTGTTCTGCGTGCGATAAAGCTTCTGACCGAGTACATAGATGTCATTGATATCATGCGGATTGACGCGAATGTTGCCGAAATACCATCCAAAGGAGGAGTTGACATCACTGATGTCATCGTATTCTGCCAAGGTCCAGTTCTCTCCACCATCGTTGCTCCTGTAGAGTCCAGCATAAACATTGGTGATGGCGTTGGTCGTATAGCTGGCGTAGACTACATTCGGGTCAGTGGCCGAGATAGCCAGACCGATGCGACCCGTCTGCGTATCGTCTTCAGGCAGCCCATTGGTCAATTGTTGCCAGGTATCTCCTCCGTCAGCACTACGGTACACACGTGAGGTCACCCCTCCATAGACTCTTCCCCAAGGTCTTCTTCTGCGTTCCCAGGTAGAAGCATAGATGATGTCCGTATTGACCGGGTCCATGACCACATCGATACAGGCTGTGCTATCTGTAACGAAGAGCACTTGTTCCCAATTGGCACCTCCATCAGCGGTGCGGTAGAGACCTCGAGTAGGGCTTGTTCCGTAGAGCAGACCCGTAGTAGCCGCAAAGACCTTATCCGGGTCTGTAGGATGCACGACCAATCGACCGATATGTTGTGAATCAGGTAGACCTGCCTCTTGCCAGGTATCTCCGCCATCATCTGATCGCCATACTCCATCCCCGAAGAATGCCCCAGAAGTGCCAGAACCGTTTGCTTCACCTGTACCCACATAGACGCGGTCCGGATCAGAAGGAGCGATGGTCACATCACCGATACTAGGCCGACCGGCCGTGTCGAAGACCGGTGTCCAACTTTCACCTCTGTCTGTAGTCCGAAAAACTCCACCTACGGCACACCCGATGAAGAAAGTGTTGTCATCCACAGGTGAGATGGCGATGTCGGTGATGCGCCCACCGATATTGAGCGGACCTTCTTGTTGCCAGACACCTTGGCTTTTTCCTTCACCGGATTTCAGAATGGCCCTGCGCTGTTCCCAAGCTGCATCGATTGCCTTTTGATCGATACCGTTGGGGTAGGCCCTCTGGGCATACATATGGTCACTCGGGAGCATCTCTACCGAGTCGGGACCGGTACGGAATCGAGGTTCTTTCTCGGAGCAGGAGATGAGAACTATGACTATACTGAAAAGACAAAAAGTACCTACCGATGATTTCATAGGGCGAAGATAGATATGTGGGTGCCTCTGGATAGAACAATTGCATGCAATGAATGGATTGGTAATTCCAACTCTGACATTACTTCTATATTCGAAAGCTCAGTAGAATAATGGACAAAATCCGAGAATGTGGAACAACTGGAAAAGGTAGATGAGATCAGTCTTTTGGGACATGTTTCCCTTTTACTCATGCGTCTTTATGTAGGCCTGAGTATGGTATCAGCCGGATTGAGTAAGATTCCCTTACCCCATTGGATGACAGAGCAGGTGGAAGCCATTTCTTGGATGCCCATGCCCGAGTTCATGGCGGGTCTGGCCAGCTATACCGAATTTGCCGGAGGCATTCTGATCACATTGGGACTACTCACACGTCCTGCCGCTTTCTTTTTGGCGATCACCATGGCTGTTGCCGCCTTCTCCTCCCAGGATACTACACCTTTCATTGGAATCCATGTAGCTCAAGGGTACCTCTGGTCCTATGTAGTCTTATTGGCGATAGGTGCGGGCAGGATGAGCTTGGATCACCTGTTGAAGAGTTGGGGAAAATGGATAGGTATTGGAGTGGCAGGTATTCTAGCCATTTATACTATCTCACAAGGGACGCTCGAACCAGAGTCGGCTGATAGCGAAGGGGTGACTATCGAAAGTCTGGCTTTACCGGGCACATTCAACGATTGGGATCCAGCAAGTGACAAGATGAGCCTGGTAGGGGATAGCATCTATCGATTAGAGGTGGATCTAGCTCCCGGACCCATCGAATTCAAAGTAGCGGTCAATGAGGCTTGGGATATCAACCTGGGGGTCATAGAATCTAATGAACCTACCTTTCCGCTGGAGACCCGATTGGACATAGATTCTCAAGGAAATACCCAGAATGTCAAGGCATTTATCCCTAAAGAAGGTGAGTATACTATCACACTTGATCTGAAGAGTTTGGAGTTGAGATTGGATAGTTTGTGAGGAACGACTACAAATGAGAAGGAAATTGAGTTTGTCGAAATGCCCCGATTTCGCAGATGGATCTTCGGACTCGCCATCCTACGACAGACTCATGGACCCGTCTATCTTTCCACTCATACACCATAATGACCTTTGTAGTCTTGAATTTTGATTCTGGAATAAGACCTCATCCATCTCGAGAGAACACACCCCTTCAACGCACTGGCCATCTCAATCCCCTCTCGAGAGGGGAAAACGCATCTGAAGGATGTGTCGGGGTGTGTTTAAAAGCCAAATAATCAATACCCCGATCCATCATTCCTCATTCTTTCATCACCTGATCTGCCCATCCTTCATCTTCGAGCGTCCTCCTTTACCCTTCTTCTTGAGGTTCTGCTTCTTAGGGCCTGTCGGACATTCACGATTGGGGCGCTTGCGGAGCCACTGATAGCGAAGTGTGATCAGTACAGGCCGATACTTCGAGTTGAAGACCGTCTTGCGGGATTCGATACCGTTGAAGGGAACAATGTTCTCAATGGGTGTCTCGGCAGTCAGACTCAACCAGGACCGGGCGCTGGTCTTATAGCCCACACCGGCCTTCACATGGAAATGGGCATATAAGGATTCATCAGGCGGCAGCATATTGAGTCCGGGATAGCTAATATCATAGCTGGCAGAATTGATGATGCGATATTCTATATCCGCCCCTATACCGGCCAGACCGTACCAATGGGTCTTGAATGGAAAGGCCTTGTTCAGATTCACATTGAGAGCGACCATATCCTGAGTGAACTCTCCTTGCCCGGCCAGCATATCAGGTAGTGTATCCAGAGAGTTGGGCTGCTTGAGGGCCGTGAATTCTTCGGTACCTAGATGTTGCTTGTAGGAGACCGTGGCATCCACATAGTCAAAGAAGGAATTCTCGGTAAGCCAGAACATACCGAATTCTGCATGGAGACCGATCCGTCCTTTAGGAGGGAAGGTGCCTAGATACGAGCCGGCATCGGGAGAGTCTGGGATGGCCAGGAATTCGATCTCGTGGTCCTGTTGTCCCCACATGGTCGACACCCCCAATCCGATGAGCCATCCCGAACTGCGATAATTCGGACCAGCAGTGAAGAGAAGTTCTTGTGAGCGGTTCTGTGCCTGGATATCTATCAGACAACAGAGAGCGATGAGTAGTACAGTGATTCTCATAGTCTATTCTTGCTAGCTATTTCGAAATAACGCAAGAAGATGTATAGATATTGAAGACAGTCCATGGCTTATGAACAGTGGTGATAGGAAGATGAGAGCGATTGAATAGAAACTAGGCCGTTGTTTTGATTTGCCTTTTGAGCTAAAGCTATTTGCTTTTATCTTCTGAGCTGGCCTAAATACCACGCTTGAACAGCAGGCATATCCATTCATCATTCCTACAACTCTTCATTCCCATACCTGATTATCTTCGAAGGGCTGCTGATGAGGAGTCTTTTCATCCATATCGTCCTGTTCTTGTCAGTCTTGCTGTATTCTCCATCCTGTGTGGCCCAGAATATAAAAGTCTCGACTGCCGATCGGTTCAGCGTGGGGGATACCAGCATCGAGTTCCATTCGCAGATCAACGGACATTATTATCGTATCTATATAGACC
>JABDLZ010000252.1 GCA_013001705.1 Flavobacteriales bacterium | reverse complement strand
GATGAGGAGTGCTTCAAAGCCAGACTCTTCTTCTAGATCGGTGATGGTGGTGAAATGTGCAGTGAAGAGATCATCCTCTTCCAGATCGACCGAGAGGGAGGCATCCTCGACCTGACCGGGTAGATGGGCATTGGCCGACCAGTGCGAAAAGACAAAGCCGCTGTCGGGCAGGGCTTCTAGGCCGATGGGACAGCCATTGAAATAGACCCCCGACCAGGGATAGTCTTCAGGAGTGAGGGTGCTTACCTGTATACGACCTGCGCCTGCGGGTTCCACGTCCAGCGTCAAGTCGTGCTGGCCTCCCAATTCCAGGGTAGTGTTGACATGCAGTCGGGCATAGGGCATACGCACGGAGAATCGATTGCGGATGAATTCCACTGCATTCATCCAATCGATCACACTCGGAGGGGATTGCCAGCGCTCCACATGATCGGGCATGGCCGGGGCCAATTGCTCGGACATGCTCTCCACATGCGCATCGACAACGGATTGACGGAAGATCGAGTTGGTCAGGTCGGCATAGCGCCTTGTGAAGGCACAACGGAACTGCTCGTTATCCAAGGCCCTATCGAAGAGCTCGGAATGCATGTTCGGTTGGGAGGGATTGCGGGCCATCTCGATGTAGTTCTGAGACGGTGCTGTACCGAATGCTCCCAGGCCCGCATCGGTATCGTAAAGTACATAGCGCCATTTCCCCTCCGGGGTCTGTGGCCGCCAGACTTTGATATTATTGGGCTGCCAAGCGATTCCCATCCAGTCGAGGTTCTCCACGAAAGTCTCGATGATGAAATAATCGATGTAATTCTCTATGTCGAATCGGGTGCTGAACAGTCCGTAGAAGGCCACATTGCCAGCCGGAATGTTCATCATGTAGCTATAGTCCGCGATGAATTTCTCATCTGTCCCGGCCAATACACCTTCCGCATTGAGCAGATCGACCTGATCATCGGGGATATCGTGATTGTCCTCGATATAGTGCTCATCCACCTTCTCGCGTATGCCATAGATGCCCCAATAATCCCCGTTGAGATAGACGATGCAGGGCTCGTAGGCCGAATAATCCACGTGGGTATCCTTGGAGAGCCGGGAGATCAAGGCATCTTGGATCTTATCGCTCCAGACATGCTGTCCTCCGTTGCGCAGATTGAGATTGTTGAAATCCGGGATCTGGGATTTCTCAGAGAAGAGCGGCACCTCCAATCGGCCTGTGTATTTCGATTTGAAATCCAGCCGGAAGGACTTCTGGGGTTCGGCACGTGACCATCCTCCATGTATCTCCAGATCGAGATGTTCTTCGGCCACTAAGGACTGATCACCAGTGAAGAATTCCAAGCGGGCGAATTTGGACCAGGGCTGCCAGAAATTACTTCCGAAAAAAGGATAATTGGAATCGGGATTGGGACCACTCACGTAGATGCCTTCGTAGAAATCCCAGAGGTTGAGCGAGTCGGTCTTGATGCTCATCACCGGCAGTTCATGATTGTCCTGCCCGATGATATAGGTCCGATCCACCACTTGGCTGGGCAGGAGGCCTTCATCCGAGAAAGCGCGTGCCGAGATGATACCGGTCTCCGGAATGTCCAGAGGACCTGAAGCGATGGGGTCTTCGGTATCCGGGATATCCCCATTGGTCGTGAAATGGACGGTACTCCCTGGACTACTGACCGTAGTGGATTGAGCCGAAGCATACCAGCCCG
Organism: Flavobacteriales bacterium; assembly: GCA_013001705.1. NCBI lineage: Bacteria > Pseudomonadati > Bacteroidota > Flavobacteriia > Flavobacteriales > Flavobacteriales bacterium. The sequence continues at coordinate 2,753 of JABDLZ010000252.1, read as the reverse complement.
AAGGAAGTCCGAAGAGAGGCGCTGCTGCCACCCCTTCGAAACATGTGGTGTTATTCGGCAGACCCGGGTTGGGCACTTCGAAGTAGCACCAGGACCCCGAGCCATCGGCTGATCGACCTCGGCTCAGTCCGTAACTCAGATCATCGGGAATGGCATCGATATCGACCACTGTTTGCGATTGACTGAGCAGGATATATTCACCCGGACTCAATTTGAAATCGGTATGATAGAATTGATTCCCGCCCACGTAGTCGAACCAAGAGGGGACGGGCGCATAGGTCATTGACGCATCGGAGATGCCTACAGACAGATAGAAGATGGCGGAGAGGTCGCTCGATGTAGGGCTGAAATTATGGACCTGTACGGCCAGAACATTCTCTCCTTCGATGAGTACCGACTCCAGTTGCTCTTGGCTCAATGCCTCATAGCTGGGGCTGCCACCGAGGTAGAGCTGCGCTTCCTCGAAGCTGGTGGTATAGGTGTCGAAACCAGGTGGCTGACCGAATAGGTTGTCCGAGCGGGCGATCTCCACTCCATTGAGATAGGCCACATATCCATCATCGAAGTCTGCGCTCAATACGGCTGCACCTATGTGGGAGAGGTCATCGATAGTGAACTCCTGCCGCATGAAGAGAGAAGGAACAGGCGATATGAAGGTATTGTCATCTCCATCGCCATAGCCGATGCCACCCGCTCCGACATTCCATGTCGAGGCATCGAAGCCCAGTTGGTTCCAGTCGGCCGGTGGGGCACTATTGCCCGGGAAATACTGCCAATCGTTCTCAGCGAGTACCACCGATTCCCAGTGATCCACCTTGGTATCCAGGTCGAGTCCAGAAGCGCAGATGAGCAGGATCTCATCGGCCTGCATGACATAGTCGGGGCATGGCCATTTATCGGGTTCTGTAGGGTCATCGGAGAGGGCGTACTCCCCAAGGGAGATAGGTGAGGAAGAAGTATTGATCAGCTCGATCCAATCGCTCTCTTCTTCACCATCGAAGATCCCCTTGTGGGCAGAATATTCATTGATGGATATCTGGGCGGAGCAGGTCAATACCCATCCCAATCCGGCCACTGAACAGAGCAATCGGGACCAGAAGCTGTGGTGCCTGGAGTATTTCGTATCGGTGATCCGTGACAATAGCGCGCTGAATAGGCATCTAAGATAGAGACTCTCAGCGTGGTCATTGGGATAGGATCAGGTGTTCTGTTGACCCAAGAATGGAATCCTCAGCGCTACTGCAGGACCACTTGAAAGCCGTGTACCGTGCCGCGATCTTGGATACTGAGCATATAGAGACCAGAAGGGACTTCGCTCACATCCACTTCGATCTGTGGGCTATTCCTTGGATCGGTGAGGGTCCGTTCGAACACCATGCTGCCTTTGATATCAAAGAGCTGGAGGAGTACGGGACCATCCTTTTCAGCGCTGTGGTTCAGCATCAGCATGCCGTCCGCTATGGGATTGGTGAGGAGCTCCCATGGACTTTCTGTAGTAGGTTCTAGCAGACCGAGCGGAAGTCCTTTTGCAATGTACTCGCCCTCGTAGATGGGATCGTTGGAGTCTATCTCGGTCTTGCGTTGAGTGAAGAGCGGAAATGGAACACCTGGGAGATAGTATTGATAGCTCGTGATGGTACTGGAATTGGTATTCAGCATATTCCCATTGAAGTAGTTGGTCGTGGTACCGGTGTCGATGGTCTTGAGTCGCAGTATACCGCCTAAGGTCGTGTTGGGTAGCTGCAGTGTACCGGTAGCATCGGCTATTACGGAATAGCTACCCGCACGTGCGGATTGGAATCCAGTATCAAGTGTATCGGGCATACTGGAGTAGATCGAAGTAAAGCCATCTCCATAGCTCATGGGAAAGTCGAAGAGTACCTTGGGTTCTTCGAATACACTGACCTGCACCTTGCCCGTACTGGTATCGACTGTTCCTATCTGGCGGATCTGACCGTTATCGTTCTCTACGATCTGATAGAGGTTGATGAAGGAGCCTACGGATAACCAGTAGATAAAGGCACAATTTGTAAAAACTTCAGCTTCATTCAGATCTTGACAGACCTTGAATCGAGCTTGTAATTCGGCATTGACAGGAATTATCTCTAAATCTGTGACATCCCAATCCTGATCTTCTTCATCCAGCATTTCCAAGTCCTCGAAGAAGGAGGCTGAAATGGTGACATTATCCAGATAGGATGTCAAGGCATCGAGTTGCGTCTGTTGCTCTTCCGTGAGTGTTTGACTTTGGAGAGAAATCACAGGAAAAAGGAGTGCCCATATCAGGCAGAGGCTAGTAGCATGTTTCATGACAGAAGAGTTGGTGGTTCTACCCGAATATAGAAAAAATAGCCGTATTCCCTTGAGGATCAAAGGTGTAGATCGGACACGAACTCCGGTAATTTCGAGCCGGCCTTCGAGTAAATGCATAGCATGCATCGAGATGATTGGCCTCGGATTCCACTCCGTTCTCGAGACGATCGTTCCGATCCCTCGAACTCCGTTTCCTCCATGCCGTCCTTCGAGTAAGCGCTAGCGCATCGAGAAGTTAGGCTACCCGGTTCCACTTCGTTCTCGAGTGCCATCCTTCGACTTCGCTCAGGACAGGCTTCCGCTTCGCGGAACTCCGTTTGCTTCGAGCCGGCCTTCGAGTAAGCGATAGCGCATCGAGAAGTGAGGCTACCGAGTTTCACTTCGTTCTCGAGAACCTTCCTTCGACAAGTGGTTGCTGAGCTTGTCGAAGTACTCAGGAT
>JABDLZ010000251.1 GCA_013001705.1 Flavobacteriales bacterium | reverse complement strand
ATATGCCCAGTCACCTGAGTATACACGCCTGTGGCATCCTCATACCAGATAAGCCCATCACCTATTACACGGCCACCTTCATGCCTCCCAAGGGTTTCCCCACCACCCAGTTCAGCATGTTAGAGGCCGAGGATATCGGCATCAACAAGTTCGATATCCTCTCCCAACGGGGACTCGGCAAGATCAAGGATAGCCTGACACTGATCGCAGAGAATCATCCGGATGATGCCCCCATCGACATCCATGACATCCGCAGGTTCAAGCAGGATCCCAAGGTGAAGAAGCTCCTTCGCAATGGAGACGCCATCGGCTGTTTCTATGTGGAATCTCCTGCCATGCGCATGCTCATGCGCAAGTTGGAAGTGGATGACTATCTCGGTCTCGTAGCGGCCAGTTCGGTGATACGACCCGGGGTAGCACAGAGCGGCATGATGCAGCAGTACATCCTCCGCAAGCGCAATCCCGAGCGCAGAAAAGATGCCCACCCGGTCATGCTCGAACTCATGCCGGAGACCTATGGCGTGATGGTCTATCAAGAAGATGTGATCAAGGTGGCCCACTACTTTGCCGGGCTCAGTCTAGGTGAGGCCGATGTGTTGCGTAGGGGTATGAGTGGGAAGTATAGATCGCGAGAAGAATTCCAGCGGGTCAAAGAGAAGTTCTTCTCCAATTGTGTAGAGAAGAAGGGCTATACCATGGAACTCACCGCGGAGATCTGGAGACAGACCGAGAGTTTTGCCGGCTATGCCTTTGCCAAGGGACATTCTGCTTCTTATGCCGTAGAGAGTTATCAGAGCCTCTTTCTCAAAGCCTATTACCCGCTGGAGTACATGGTGGCCACGGTCAATAATGGTGGTGGATTCTACACTCGGGAGCATTATATCCATGAGGCACGGATGCATGGCGGCATCATCGAAGCACCCTGTGTGCAGGACAGCCTCTACCTGACCCGTATCCGAGGCAAGGTGATCCACCTAGGGCTGCACTTGGTCAAAGGACTCGATAAAATAGTAGCTGACCGCATCATCAGTGAACGGGAGATGGGCCCATATGAGAATCTGACCGACCTACTGGACCGTGTACCCATGGGCATGGAGCAGCTGAGTATCCTCATACATGTGGGAGCGTTAAGGAATCTCAATGGGAATAGGAATGGCAATCTCAATGGCAATGGCAATGAGAATGAAGTAGAGCTCAACTCAGTAACTCATCAACCCTTAAACTCTGCCGTAGGCAGCAATAAGAAGGAACTCCTCTGGGAGGCTTATGGCATACTGGAGAAGAAGCAGAAGCGTCATGATGAGCAGATGCGCATGTTCCGCCCTCCGACCAAGAACTACGCTCTACCCCATCTGGATCACCAGACCATAGAAGATGCCTTCGATGAGATGGAGTATCTCGGTTTCCCGCTCTGTCATCCCTTCGACCTGCTCCGTGAGCCGGTGGATGACCATATACGCCTGAGTAATCTGCACCAATATGTGGGCCAGACTGTGACCGTGTACGGCTATCTGGTCACCGCTAAGAATACCCAGACCAAGCTGGGCGATCGCATGAACTTCGGAAACTTCGTGGATAGGGATGGCGCCTTCTTGGACACGGTACACTTCCCTGAAGTAGCGGCACGCTACCCTTTCAGAGGTAAGGGGGTCTATGCGGTCACCGGCAAGGTGGTAGAAGAGTGGGATTTCCAGACCATTGAGGTAGAAAGCATGATCAAGCTCCCTTATGTGGATGACCCGCGCTATGTTGAATTCAAGACTCAAGATGATGGATTCAAGATAGAGGGTGAAACTTCTTTGGGGGATAAAGACCAGAATCGGATACGGACGGAGAATAGAAAACGAAAGAGAAAAGAAGCAACAACCTCTCCCCTCTCGAGAGGGGGTGTGGAAGAAGAGCGCACAGGCAGGGGTGTGTCAGTGACTGAATAATGATGAAAAAAAGGAAGATCATACCATACAACCCTAAGCTTAAAGAGCTTGCTAGAAACCTGAGGAACAACTCCACTCCATCAGAAATCCGCTTGTGGAAATATCTCAAAGGGAAACAATTCCACGGCTATGACTTCCATAGACAGAAGCCTATTGATGAATACATCGTGGATCTCTTCTGCCAAGAACTCATGCTCGCTATTGAACTGGACGGAAGAAGTCACTCGCTAGAAGAAATCCAGAAAAAGGATTACCAAAAAGAGAGAGCCTTGAACAAATTGGGAATCCGCCTATTGAGGTTCTCTGATGATCAAGTATTCAATGAGATGAAGAATGTGATGAGGAGTATTGAAGCTCATATTGAAAACACAGAACACACCCCTGCTACCTCCACTATCCCGCTCACCCCCTCTCAAGAGGGGAACACCAGAATGAAAAAGCCTAGTTGAAATATGAAAAGTGTAGGTGACATAGAACATGAGCTTAAGTCGAAAGAAGCGCCAGCCCATCCCCTCTTGAGAGGGGGCGCGATAGATGGTGCGTTGGGAGGGGTGTGTCCTTACAATATATCCCTTTCTAGTCACCACTCTCAACACACCCCTGCTACCTCCACTGACCCGCTCACCCCCTCTCGAGAGGGGAAACCCAGAAATGAACCTTGCTGATACAAAGAGACATATCGAAATCTAGCTCCCACTCCATCGCACACATGGATCTGGACACCTTCTTCGTGTCCTGCGAGCGCCTGCTCGATAGCCGCTTGAACAACCGACCCATCCTCATCGGAGGGACCAGTGACCGAGGAGTGGTGGCCTCCTGCAGTTATGAGGCACGGGCATTCGGAGTGCACTCGGCCATGCCCATGCGATTGGCCCGTCAGCTCTGCCCAGAGGCGGTCATTATCCGTGGCAACTCGGGCACCTACACCAAATACTCCCGATTGGTGACCGATGTGATAGCCGATACCGTACCAGTCTATGAGAAGACCAGCATAGATGAGTTCTATCTCGACCTCACCGGCATGGATCGCTTCTTCGGCAACTATAAGCTGGCCAGCGAACTCCGCCAGCGGATCATGAAGGAGACCGGACTGCCCATCTCCTTCGGGCTGAGCGAGAACAAGACCGTGAGCAAGGTGGCCACCGGAGAGGCCAAACCCAATGGACAACTGCAGATCGACTATGGAGATGAGAAACCCTTTCTCGCACCGCTCTCCGTACGCAAGATCCCCATGGTAGGTGAGAAGACCTACAAGACCCTCTGCGACCTAGGGGTCAAACGCATCCTGACCATGCAGGAGATGCCGGTGGAGTTGATGGAAAGGGTATTCGGAAAGAATGGGCGCAAGCTCTGGAACAAGGCCAATGGCATAGATAAAAGCCCGGTCATACCCCATACCGAGCGCAAGAGCATCAGTACAGAGCGCACCTTTGACCGGGATACTACTGATGTACATAAACTGCGCTCCTTACTACAGGCCATGGCCGAGAATCTGGCCTTCCAACTGCGTAGGGGAGAACGCCTGACCGCCTGTGTGACCGTACGCATACGCTACTCCGATTTCCAGACCAAGAGCTTACAGAAGCGTATTTCTTATACCTCTGCCGACCATAATCTATTACCGGTGGTCAAAGAACTCTTTGACAAACTCTACGATCGAAGGGTACTGGTGCGCCTCGTGGGAGTGAAATTCAGTCACTTGGTACAGGGCGGACATCAGATAGACCTATTCGAGGATGATGAGAAGATCATCAATCTCTATCAGGCCATGGATAAGATGCGTGACCGATATGGTGATCGAGCGGTCATACGTGCAGCCGGTATGGGTGCTAGGAGCTTAGGGAGATTCAATCCCTTCAATGGAGAGCCGCCTCCCTTATTGGCACATAGGAAGCAGTGAAAATAGATTCGAGATGAGACCTGGATCAAGCCGATAGAGCCTCCGGAGTATATCCACTTACATACCTGACCGGAATGGATTCAGATGCTTCGAGTGTATCAAGGTAAACCTTGGCAATCTCAGAAGAAGAAGGCCAAGTACTACCATCCATACCCATGGCAAGGGCCGTCTCTTTGACCAATGGAGGATGAACGATCAGTGCTTTCTTATCTGTCAGTTCCAAATTGATCGCTCGAACAAATCCTTCCAATCCAGCATTCACCAGAGCTATGTTGGACGTATCAGGCCACGGAGAATAGGCCAACATTCCACCTGTGAGGATAATCTTACCTCCAGGATTCAAACTTGACAATCCATGGCGCGATACTCTGACCTGACCCTGTAGCTTACTATCCAAACCCAATCGCCATTCCTCATCCGATAGCTTTTGAAATGAGCCGAAACTTGCTCTACCAGCAACACAGACAATGGCATCAAATAATCCATGTCCCCTAAAAAAGGAATCCACAGATTCATTATTCTCAATGTCTATCGAAGGACGGGAACTCCTAGAGACCCCGATAACCTGATGTCCCATTTGCTGGGCTTCTTTCGTAATCGCACTTCCGATGGTACCTGTTGCACCGATCAATAAAATCTTCATTCTGTTAAAGTTTAATATGCATATCAAAATCTGCAGCCTGTTGAATGACTTTGTCGATAGACTCTTTTGAAACAGACTGCTGGAGAGCATCGGATTCTGTATCCAATACACCCAAACTCTCAAAAAAGGACCTGAAACCCTTAGGGCTGTGAATGTTTATCCACCGAGCAGTCTGGTCTGAAGTATTATTGAACGTATGCAGGGTATTTGGAGGAAGATCCACTGTCTCTCCTGTCTTTACAATAGTCACCTTTCCATCGATCATGAATTCCATTTCTCCAGACACTACATGAAATAGCTCAGTATACCCGGTATGATAGTGCGGTGGAGGCCCTGGAGTTCCACCAGGTGTCTCACCCAAAACAAAATCATAATCCCCTGTGACATCTACTGGAGTGATACGATGCCCGACTACCCAGACTGGTTCATTTCTCTTCATTTCATGAGATTTTTGTCTCACAAAGCTAATCACATATCATACAATTCCAAACTTTATGAGATATTTGTCTCATGAATAAGCTCTCGCTCGATAAGGGTCGCATACATCAAAAAATGCAGACCAGGGCCTCGATCCTGAATGCGACCAAAGGCCTTTTGAAAAAAAGAAAGAAGTTATCTCTAGAGGACATTGCGGCAAAGGCGAAGGTCTCCAGAGCCACCATGTACCGCTATTTTCCCAATATCGAGCTCCTTATAATGGAGGCATCTTTAGAGATCTCGCATGCCACACCAGAAGAAATATGTGAGAATATCCAAGGATTGGATCTGACGAACAAGATACTCTCCATTCAAGATCATTTCAACGCCTTGGCCATCGAGCATGAAGTGGCGTTCAGGAGATATCTGGCACTTGCTACAGTAGAGGCGATCAACTCTAAGAAAAAGATTCGTGGTGCTCGCAGAGTGAAGACTCTTCGTCTAGCGCTTGCACCTCATAAGAGTTCATTCAAAAAGAACGAATTCGACAGGTTCATTGCCTCAGCAACCGTGCTCATGGGAATAGATGCGATCATCGTGTGTAAAGACGTTACGAGGTTGAACAATGAACAAAGTCTGAACAGTTTGGCCTGGTGTATGAAGAGCTTACTGAAGGGCCTTGAGATTGGTTGAACTACCCCTAATCCTTCATTTATCTACCCCTCCTACGCCTCTGCTTGACCTCATGATCGGTCAATAGGATGAATCGACCATCTTGAGCCTGGAAATCACATCTATTGAGACAATCCACCTGCTCTCCATTATCCAAAGCCGGTCTCCAGTCGATGTCTCGATAGAGATTCTGGATATCGGGAGCTTTCTCCAAGCGATTCAATCCAGACACCTGAAAATCAGAAGCTTCTCCTCTGCAATTGATCAAGCAGGAGAGACTCAAGGTGTCTCCATCAGACAATCCCAATTGACGTGGAGTGAAATAGAGATTCAGCCGCAAAGCGATCTCATCATAGGTAACATCAGGGACAGGAGGCTGCTCTACTCTTGTTAGTAGCATTCCCGACTCTACGCACCTCCCCTGCCCTACCACTGACAGGGATAGACCCATAAGGGTCACCAACACAATACTTCGCATACATTCAGTCCAATGAATCGATTAGCAAGTAAGGGCAAATCGGGACTGAAAGCAAGCTGCTTACACCGAAGGTTCAACAGGACGTTGTAGAATACCTCTGCGGATCAATTCCTCAGCTATTTGCACCGTATTGGTAGCAGCCCCTTTTCTCAGGTTGTCAGAGACCACCCACATATTCAGCGTCTTCTCTTGGGATTCGTCCCTGCGCAGTCGACCTACATAGACATCGTCCGTGTCCTTGCCATACAAGGGCATAGGATAGCGGTTGTTCTCTACGTCATCGACCAAGGTCACTCCAGGCGCTTGTTCGAGCAATGAACGGACCTCATCTATATCGAATTCTTCTTTGAACTCTACATTGACACTTTCTGAATGCCCTCCATCTACGGGCACTCTTACGGCTGTGGCGGTGATCCGGATGCTATCATCACCCATGATCTTGCGGGTCTCATGTACCAGCTTCATCTCTTCTTTGGTATATCCATTGTCCATGAATACGTCACAATGTGGCAGGCAGTTCTTATCGATCGTATAGGGATATACCTGGTCTCCTTCTTTTCCTGCACGCTCGTTCTCCATCTGCTCCACAGCGGCCTTTCCTGTGCCTGAGACCGATTGATAGGTACTGATGACCAGTCGCTCAACGCCATATCGATCGTATAGCGGTTTCAAGGCCACCACCATCTGTATGGTCGAACAATTAGGATTAGCGATGATCCTATCAGATGCCGTCAAGGATGACCCATTGACTTCTGGAACGACCAACTTCTTGCTGTTATCCATACGCCAAGCAGAACTATTGTCAATGACGACCGCACCAGTTTCAGCGAACTTGGGAGCCCATTCCAAGGACGTTCCTCCTCCAGCTGAAAAGAGGGCAACATCCGGTGCTCGATCGATGGCCGTCTGCATATCCACTACGGTGATCTCTTCTCCTCTGAAATCCACTTTCTCTCCTATAGTACTCCGCCCTACAAGTATCAATTCAGAGATGGGGAAATCCCTCTCCTCAAGTACTTGAAGCATCTTCCGTCCTACCATTCCTGTCGCTCCGACAACCGCTACGCGCATCTATGTTTCTCTTAAGAATTCGTTAATCTGATCGAATAGCTAAAGTAGTATCTTCAACGGATGCCGTGGGCTATGGTAGCGAGGATGAAATTCACAAAGTACACTTGGATTGCGGGGCTCTTACTGCTCAACTCCATATCCCTTTCTGCTCAGGTAAATGACGATTTCAGCGATGGGGACTTCACCAATTCTCCTGTGTGGAGCGGTGACAGCGATGAGTTCGAGGTAGATGCCATGCAAGAATTGCATCTGATAGCACCCGCCAATGAGGGTGAATCCTATCTCTCCACTCCGAGCATCTCCATCAACAACGCACAATGGGACATCCACGTGCGTATGGATTTCAACCCATCGAGCAGCAATCGATCCTATATCTACCTCACCTCGGACCAGCCTGATCTGGAAGGGGAATTGAACGGATATTTCGTGATGATCGGCAACACTGCGGATGAGATAAGCCTATACCGACAAGACGGTAGCTCGACCATCAAGATCATCGATGGGACAGATGACCTAGTGGATGTAGACCCAGTAGAAGTAGCCGTCCGAGTGACACGGGATGACCAAGGCAATTGGGAGCTTTCAGCGGATGTCGGATTGACCGGATCCTTTACTAGTCAGGGTAATGTTTTAGATGACACATATACATCCAGCAGCTATTTCGGTGTCCGATGTGATTATACCTCCACACGTTCAGAATTGTTCTGGTTCGATGATATAGTGGTCACAGGTGATGGAGTGATCGATGATGTCCTTCCCGAATTGAATGACGTGGTCGCACTCGATGAGAACACACTCGAACTGCAATTCAGCGAAGCATTGGACCCCAGCTCGGCCGAGAACGTGAATAATTACACTCTACTTCCTTCTACGCTTCCCGTCTCTGCAAGTGCTGATGGTGCCACCGTTGTGCTCGAGTTCCTTGATCCCTTCCCAGAGAACCAAGAACTCAGCATCGAGGTCTCTGGAGTGATGGATCCAGCGGGAAACACCTTGGTGACCACCACTGTCGAATTCATGTATGTAGTCATCGGTATAGGACTGGAAAGAAGTGTAGTGATCAATGAATTGATGGCCGACCCCAATCCGAGTCTTGGCCTGCCAGAAGCGGAATACATCGAACTCTACAATCCCTCCGATTCAGCCTATGACCTATCTGATTGGAATCTTCAGAACAGCGCTGATGATGAGTTCTTGGAGAACTATATCCTATTGCCAGGTGAGTATGTCATCATCTGTGACGATGGCTTTCAGAGCGCTTTTGAAGGCTATGGTGCCACCCTTGCCGTAAGCACATTGACAGCGCTGAGCAATACGGGGGATGACCTACGTTTATACAATGCCAATGGCATGCTGATCGATTCGGTGAACTATGACATCTCTTGGTACGGTGGTGAACCTTTCGATGACGGTGGCTACAGCTTGGAGCGGGTCAATCCGACCCTTCCTTGTGATAATCCCACCAACTGGATTCCAAGTCAAGCGGTCCCCGGAGGAACACCTGGCACTGAGAATTCGCTCTTCATACCAGCGGATACAGAAAGTCCTCAACTCATACATATCGAAGTGATCGGGGAGAACCTGATCATCCTTCAATTCAACGAAGGCATGGATGAGCTCAGCTTGATCACCGGGTCGTATTCCATTCCCGGCATCAACTCCTTGGTCCCACAACCTATCACGGATATTACCCAAGTGGCACTACTTGCAGAACCGGGATTTGTAGGTGGTGAGAGCTATGCATTAACAGTAGATGATGTCCAAGACTGTAGTGGGAACACGATCGAGACAGAAATTATCGAATTCTTCATTTCTCCTCAGGCAGCTGAAGGGGATTTGATCATCAATGAGATCATGGCCGATCCCACCCCCGCTATCGGTCTACCAGAGGCCGAATACCTCGAGCTGTACAATCGGAGTGGATTTACATTCGACCTTGAGAACTGGGTGCTCAGGAATACCACCACGGACATGATCCTCGGTGAGTTCGTGATAGCTCCTGGCGAATATGTGATACTATGCGATGAAGACGAATCTGACGCTTTCACGACCTCTGGGTCGGTGCTTGCCATCCCATCATTCAGCAGCCTGAACAATGGCGGTGATGACCTGTACCTCATTGACCCTGAGGGTGTGACCATCGATGAAGTGGCATATTCATCAGCATGGTACAATGACCCGCTGCGTGATGATGGAGGTTACAGTCTGGAACGCATCAATCCCGATCGACCTTGTAGCGATGGTAATAATTGGCGGGCCTCTACCGCTGTCCAAGGAGGCACCCCGGGTTCTGCCAATTCGGTCCTGGACCTCAGCCCGGATGAAACAGCCCCGAGTCCCGTTTCTCTTTTGATCAATGGTACTCAGCAATTG
>JABDLZ010000250.1 GCA_013001705.1 Flavobacteriales bacterium | reverse complement strand
GACTAAGTGTTATGGATAAAAAGTCCACCGAATAACACACCAGCAATGGGATGAAAAGGGCAGAAGATGGAGGAGGGGAAAAAGAAAAAGCCCCGATATACGGGGCTTCTTCAATATGCTGCTCTCTTTTTCAAGAGTATCAGCGGTCCGGACGGGACTCGAACCCGCGACCCCCTGCGTGACAGGCAGGTATTCTAACCAACTGAACTACCGGACCAGTTTCTCAACGGTCATCCGTCATTTCTGACGGGCGAGCAAAAATAGATGAAATCTCAATTCGAGCAAATGAAAAGAAGCGAAATTGACCGACCAGCAATTGCTTTGTTCAGAGATCGGTATCGGGCTTCTCTTTTTTACGGATCGTAAAGACCCGGCTGACATTGAACCCGAAATGCGCGTCCCCCTTGCTCCAATCATCCACCGTCTCAGTGATCACACCTTTCTCATTCATTGCTGTGCTGTTGGTGAAATGCAATTGGAACACATGGCCACCGGTCTCTATATCGAGGCCGATGGAAGCGGAATTCCGATACCGATCGGCCAGTTGGTCGGGGAGCACGTAGATGTACTCGGCATTCAAGGCGAGGCGCTGAGTCAACTTCACGCGGCCAGCCATCCCGAGAGCAAAGACATCGTTCTCCTCTTGAAGCGTCTCCACCAGATTGCGATGGACAAGGGTAGGAGAGACTTGGAAAGAGATGGCATCGGAGAATTTCCGACCGATGATGAGTTGATGCACGTAGTACAAGCGAGAGCTGAAATAATTCTCTCTTTCCGGCACTGCAAAAGGAATGGTCTTGATAGCCATACTGCTCATCACCAGAGCCGAGATGGGCATCTTGCGTTTCCCGGTACTCTGTCGCAGGAATTTGAACTTCACAAAACCATCATAGGTCTTTTCGAAACTGCTCCTTCCCAGACCGACCATCAGCTGATCGGTTATACCGTAGTCACCCCCCAGACGCACAGTGGCCTGGTCCAGTCCGAACCATTCCTGTAAGCCCCCCGTTACGACACCCAATCTATGGGAGATCTTGACATCGAGCACACGTTTGGAAGTGGTCTCCAGCGAGTGCAGGTTGATGACCCGGTTGGCCTTGAAACTGGCAATGGTATAGTCCGTGGTCTCCTCTTCTCCTAGTAGATCCAAGAGATCCAATTCATCATCCTGACTGAAGACCAAGATAGAAGGGAGTAGGAACAGGATCAAGATCCATCTCATTTATTCAATTTTTGGTAGTCGGCCTGTACATGGATCTCTACTTCCTTAGCGATATTATCGGCCACCAATGCAGGTATCTCTATATCGTAGTCCGCTACAGCAACTGTGAATGTACAATCTCCTTTGATCCCACCCCCTTTGACAGTTATGGTCCCTTGAGTAGTGACATCCTGCTCTACACCGTGGATCTCCAAGGAACCGCTGATGTCTGTGGTGTACACACCATCTTTCTCAAAATCCACGGCATCGATATTGTCGATCTTCCCTTTGAAGAAGGCCTTTGGAAATTTAGAACTCTCCATGTAGTTCTCGTTGAAGTGTTCTTCCATCAGAGATTTCTCAAAGTGGAAGGCTTTTATGAGGACACTCCATTGCATAGCACCGGTCTCGCTGTCTATGACCGAGGTGGCCTTGGAGTTGGTAGCTTCGATCTTTTCCATCGGGGCATCTGAATAGAAACTGATGTTCCCTTCTTTGGTAAAGTATTTCTGAGCGTGGAGCGACTGTAGCGCAAATATGCTCAATATGCTGATTATCAGGATTTTCATGGTTCTAACTTATTTCTCGATTATACATTTCACCAGTATCACGTCACTCAGATATCCAGTGCATTGACCTTTGATACTGACGGATTGTCCTGGTGTGATATCCTCTGCGGGTTCGGCCATTTCACAGCTGACCAGACCGAGCATATCATCAGTCTCTAAGTCGATAGTCTGAGGTGGGCCTTGTCGCACATCGCTGACCGTACCGCTTACGGATATGACTTTGTCCAGATACTGGGCATTAGCGTTCGCTTCATCCGTAGCAAAGGCATCGAAAAGGGCTCGGGCATCTATCGCGATATCACTACTCTCAGTGCTCAGGTCACGTGGTCCGGCATTGTAGGCCTTGATGGCCATTATACCTCCGACAATAAGAGCGATGGCGAGTACGGCTATGACTAATTTCTTCATGACGAAGTGGTTTTTGGCAATTCCTATACCGAATATCGCTCAAAGTCACTGGAAGGGTATGTTTTTGTCCTGAAAGCTCAATTTCATCCACTGAATCGGTAAGGTCAGGATATTCCATCCAGCCATTTCTTGAATTCAGGAGTCATCTCAGTGCTGATTATCAGTGTCTCAGGAGCGGCTGGCAGAAGGGTGACCTTCAATCTGGAACGGCTATGAACGAAGACCTCATCGATCGATTCTCTATGAATTATGAATTGCCGATTGGCACGTATGAATTTCTGGGGGTCCAATTTGTTGATCAGTTCCTGAAGGCGTAGGTCCGAGGCGATGCGTTGACCATTCTTGAGGTAGAAGAAGGCCATTTTTTCAGAAGAATGGATGTAGGCTATATCCGCCACCTGAACGGGAGTCAACTTATTGGCAAAACGGATCAAGAAAGAACTGCGATATGGGGAGAGCTCTTGTTCGGCTTTCTGTACATCCTCTGCACGGGGAGTAGGCAGTCGCTCCAAGGCATCGCGTAGATCGGCCCTTTTGATGGGTTTGAGTAAGTAATCCAAGGCGTGTTTTCGAAAGGCCTGAACAGCAAATTCATCATAAGCCGTGACAAAGATGAATGGACATTGAGGTTCCACATGGTCGAAGAGTTCGAAGCTGGTCCCATCGGCCACCATGATATCCAGTAACAAAAGGTCGGGGTGGGGATGATTCTCCAGATATCGGATAAGCGCGGCTACGGTCTGGAAAGTCTCTACAACTTGAATCTCCCGAGTGACTACTTCATGGAGCAATCGGATCAATCGCCTGGAAGCGATCGCCTCATCTTCTAAGATGATGATCTGCAATGTGCTATGCGAGTCCGTGAGAGTCATGAATCAGCAATGGGGAGCATGACTTCAAAATGAGTGGAATCTTCTTTGATCACAATCTCTTTTTTGAAAAGCAACTCGTAGCGTGAGCGGAGATTGTTCAGGCCAACACCCAGTGAGTGGGGGGAGGTCGCTTTGGGCCTCTTGTCATTCTTCACACTGAGCAAATCAGCTTCTCTGTGTATTTCGATGTGCAAGGGTTCTGCCTTTTCAGCCCTGTTGTGCTTGACCGCATTCTCAATAAGAAGCTGCAGTGTCATAGGGGGAATGTCGAAGTCGGTGAATTCTCCTTGAAACTGGATATCGAGGGCACCATCGAAACGTATCTGGAGCAATTGGATATAACAACGTACCAAGTCCATTTCCTTCTCTATCGGGATGGTCTCTTCCTCTGTCACTTCGATGACCATGCGATAGAAATCGGTCAATAATTCGGTGAATTCGACACTCCGTGCAGGGTCTTCTTCGGTGAGGCCGATGATGGTGTTGAAACTGTTGAAGAGGAAATGCGGGTTGAGTTGTGCTTTGAGTCCCATGAGTCTGCTTTGACTCTGTAGGAGTTCCAGTCGTTGATTGAGGAATTGACTCTTGACCCTTCTTCTCCATGCCCAGATAATGAACCCAAGAAAAAGTAAGAGCATCAAGGATCTGAACCAAAAGGTGTTATAGAAATACCTCTGGATCTGAAAGGGGAAACGTACTTCTTCTCCATTGAAGTTCGCTCTATCATGTCCTGAACGCAGTACGAATTCATAGCTGCCCGGATCAAGATTCGGGTAGGTGACCACACGGTCTTGAGTGACGCGCCAATCAGAGTCGAAGCCATCGAGTCTGTATTGGAAATAAAGTTTTTCTGGATTGCGATATAATAGGCCATTGAATTTGAATTGAACACTGTTCTCATCCTCCTTCAAATGGGCATTCTTCGCATCTATCGGACGTAGATCGGCTTCTGCGCTCAAGAGCATGGTCTTACTTGCACTTCTGGCTGTTTGTGATCGGGCGTAGTAGAGATACAGATTCCCAGATTGCTCGAAGAGGATTCGCTCACCTATTTTGACATAGTTATTATTGAAGGCCTTTGCACCACCGATACCGATCTCTTCATCGAAGGCCATCAGTTCATTGTCATACGATCGATAGACCGCTACTTCTTCACTTCCGATCAAGAGGAACTCCTCTTCATTGACCTGCACGATGCTGGTGTACTCTGACCATTGCTCGTGTGGGCTTGGCACCTTGGACAATTCATGATCGACATATGAGACCACACCGTGATCTGCCGTGGTCAATAGTATACGGGCTTCTCCATCGCCAGCGATGCCATGTACCGTGCCTAATACATCACCTTCCACTTCATTGGAATGAATGGCCTTGCCTTCCTTCAGAAGGATTAGACCTTTTCTATCTGTTCCAAGGAATATGTTTCCCCCATGGGCCTCATGTATGGTCAAGATATAATAGGTATCCAGATCATGTAACTGCTCTACGGCTTCAAAGCTTCCATTTTTCCAATGCACATATTGTGTTCCGCCCAAGGTGCTCACCAGGATCCGAGCATCGGATAGGATCTCCACAGCGAGAACGGTGGATTCCACAAGTCCCTGTACTTGCTGAAAGCCGCTGCTGCCCATGGCGATGAATAAGCCATCATTGAATGTTCCTACCGCCTTGATCCCTTGGTCTATATCCATGCATGAGACATTGGATTCCATGATCAACTCTTCTCCTTCTGAGCCGCTTCGGAATACTCCTCTATCCGTACCATAGTAGATATCGCCATCCGCATAGCCGAGTGCACGCACCTCGGAATCAGGCTCTGAAAGCCAGTGGCCGAAATGAAGGGGAGCCTTGGATACGCCTGTAGAACTACCAATCCAAAGATTCCATTCGTCATCCACGTACATACACTGAATGTTGGGCCACTCCATGTCATAACTTCTGTCAGACATGACTGCTGTGTCCAAATGGTGGATCATCAGTCGGTCTCCATGGTAGATCAGTAGGCGATCGGGGCAATGGACGATCTGTTGCACGGGCTCTAGTCCCGAGAGCACGAATTCCACCTCCGCATTCTGTATATCCAATGAGGCGATCTCACCATCATATAGGGCTATAAGCAGATTTTTGTCTCCTGCGGAAGAGAGATCTGTGACTATCTTATTCTTCAGCTCGGCATAGTTCTGCCATTCCTCCAATCGGGGATTGCAGCTCCACAATCCTCGGTCTGTGGCGAAGTAGAGGGTCTCATCGGATACCAATATATCATTGCTCATACCGATATCGGTCGGCAGTTCTAGGAGAGAATACGCAGCTGTCGATGGTCGATAGAGTTGGGTCTCTCCATTTTGAAGGATGATCAGTATGGAATCTGGGGATAGTGGCGCAATCAATTCAATCCCACTGGAGAAGCTTGCGAGACGCATATAGGGACCTACAGGAGATTTCCGGTAAAGAGCCCCTTGAGCGGTGCCCAATAGAGTAGCAGACTCCAATTGCGTCATATAATTGAAGCTCAAAGAATCCGCATCATGAAATACTTGAATATCCATGCCATCATAGGTCATATGACTTCCCTTCGCAAGGAGATGAAGCAGGCCTTGTTGGTCCTGTTCCATCTGAGTGACAGATACCCCTTCCAAGGATTCTACCGGAGTGAAATGGGGCTTTTGGGCATGGATGGCCAGTATCGTAGAAAAACAGGCAATATGGAGAAGTACTCTCATTGGAGCGAGCCTCGTACAGTGATGCTGATCACTTCGGCAATCTTCTGATAGACGATCCGAGGCACGGAGATATCATGATCATCCAGTCTGACCTCGAAGGTTCCTCGGAACTCGATGAGATCATCAGCCGTTCTTCTCATTTCTATATCCAACACACGTTCCTTATCCACTCCGTGCACAGAAAGGGTTCCTTTGACCTGAATGGAATTCCATGTAGAATCCAAGTTTCCGATATCTGAGAGTATAAAGCCTTTGAAAAGCGCATCTGGAAATCTATCCGATTCCATATAGTTCTCATTGAAATGCTCTCTCTGCAGTGGACTGTTGAATCCCTCGAACGATCGGATCTTGACCTTGAACAGGAAGGAGGATCGTTCTATCTCCATGATTCCCAGGCACTCGCTGCTCTCTGCTTCTATAACCTCTAAGGGCGCATCGCTCTTCATATGGATATAGACATCATCTGATCGCATCAATTCCTGTCCGTGAACGGCAATGGACAGAGTAGATAGGATCGATATGAGAACGAATTTTCGCATGGAACAAATATGACCCATTTCAGGAAGCATATATAGGACCGGGTAGACCGAATCCGTAAAAATTCGTACTCAATACTGAGTCCTAAACATCACAATGTCAGAGGTCTGGATCTAGCTTTGAGGCGTAATATTTCGAATGAGATGAATAGGATCTGGATAATCGTAGCGTTGGTAGTCTGTGCAGCTCAAGCCTGTAAGCACGACCCTATTCTGGACGAATTGATCGTTGAAGATCCTATCGATACCACGGGTGGAGGTCCGGATACGACTGTTTTCCAAGGGAATCCTTGCGATCCGGATTCGGTCTACTTTGTCAATGAGATACTACCATTCTTGACAGCCTCCTGTGCTCAACCCGGGTGCCATGATGCGGCTACTGCTGAAGATGGGGTGGTACTGGATTCATACTTCAATATTGTCACCACGGGAGACGTAGAACCTTTCGATCCGGCAGATTCTGAGATCTATGAGACCATCACCGATAGCGACTTGGACGACCGTATGCCTCCTGCAGGGGAAGACCCTCTCACTGCGGAGCAGATCCAGATGATCTACGATTGGATAGCCCAAGGGGCACAAGACAACTCCTGTAGTTCATGTGACACCACGGAAGTCACATTTGCACAGACCATCTATCCCATCATCGAGCTGAAGTGTCAAGGCTGCCATTCAGGCGCTCAGCCGAGTAGCGGACTTTCATTGGAGGATTATGGGGATATCAGCACCATCGCTATAAGTGGTGCACTCTACTCCTCGATCACCGGTAGCAACGGATATCCATTGATGCCATATAACAGTAATGCCCTCCCAGCCTGTGAGATCGATCTCATTCAGACCTGGATACTAGAAGGGGCACCAGATAATTGAATCACAAACTTCAACATCGATCATTATGAAAACTATCTGCACATTCATCTTTAGCCTTGCCATTGCTCTTGGGATGGCCCAGTGGCCCCAATACTCCATCGGTACCACATTGGAGTTGGGTGGGGTACATGTATTCTCCAATGGAGATGTACTCATCGCTGGAGAAATGGGACTCATGAAACGGAGCTCTGATTGTGGCTCCACCTGGACCGATGTGGATATCACCTATCTGAATGATATCGGTAAATTCTATTTCATCGACCAGAATACAGGGTATGTGCTAGGTGATGATGCAGCTTTTGGGAAGACTACAGATGGTGGTCTGACATGGACGTTCAGCAACACCCCCGCAAGCGATGACCTAGAAGGGCTCTACTTCCTGAATGCGGACATGGGCTGGATGGTCGGTAAAGAAGGGAACATCATCCACACGAGCGATGGAGGAGCCACCTGGATGACGCAATCCAGCGGAAGTCCGGCTCGTCTACACGGTGTTCATTTCATCGATGAGATGCACGGAATCGTATGCGGACGGGACAATACCTTATTGACTACTGATAATGGCGGACAGACCTGGACACCTTTGATTCTGGCTACATCCGGTGATATGAAGGACATTGCCTTTGCTCAAGGATCTGCATATATCGCAGCTGAAGGTGGACTATATCGTCTCAATTCTACCTGGGACAATGTCGAGTTCATCGCCATCGATCCAAATTCCGAGTTCGAGGACGTTTACTTCCATAATGAGAGCATCGGCTGGGCCTGTGGTGGACCTGGTAAAGTGATGGCCACCAATAACGGGGGAGAGACTTGGATAGATATCGGCATAGAGGGTTCTCCATTCGAGCTCTCAGCCATTCATGGTCAGAGTTTCAATCAAGCCTTTACAGTGGGCGAATTCGGACAGATAAATGGCGTGTGTACTGCGGTGGGACTAGAAGGTGCTGATTTCTCAGAAACACCATGGTCGGTCCATTATGCATCGGATGGGACTCTCCACATCCTTTTTCCAGACCAAGGTCCTCGTCAGCCACGCTTTCAGATCATGGATATCACAGGAGCCATGATCGCAGAGGAGAGCTTGACTCCCCTTTCTTCTCAGAACATGTATTCCATACCTGCGCCAGATGTGGCCGGAGTATACCTGATCAGCATGATCGAGGCTGGAGCAATCCAGACAAAACGAATTGTCATTCATGAATAGTCTGTTTGGTCATAGCGTGAATAGAGCCCTGTTTTTCATGATATCCATCTTGATGGCAGGGCTCTTTCTCGAATCCTGTTACTACGATATCGAGGAAGAACTCTATCCCCAGGGAAATCTATGCGACACAGTATCGGTCACTTATTCGCTGGATGTAATGTCGATCCTGGAGACCCATTGTATTACTTGTCACAGCGGTGGAACCCCGAGTGGAAGCATCGATCTATCTACGTATGGCGGAGTCAATGAGCGGGTGCAAGATGGATCTTTGCTGTGTAGTATCCAGCATGCGTCAGGTTGTTCACCTATGCCGCAGAATGCAGGACAGCTCAGTGCCTGCAATATTGAGAAGATCAGCAAGTGGATTGCCGAAGGGGCTTTGAATAATTAAGCTGAACCTTCTTCAACGTATCAACTGGACGCTTCCCTTGTAGGAAAGTCCATTGAACTCTATCACGTAGAAATACACTCCCGCTGCTGCAGGATCCCCTGCGCGGGTGAATCCATCCCATCGGGTAGCGTTTCCAGCAGCGAGGAACATGGTCTGCCCCCATCGATTGAAGATCTCCATATAGAAACAATCCTCTACCTGTCCGGTCAGATTGATATCGAAGACATCATTGTTCCCATCACCATTAGGCGTAAAAACATTGGGAACGGCAATCTCGAAATAGCTCTCAAAATCACTGGCATCCAAGATCTCATCGCGGGTATAGACGCAACCGAGTTCTGATTGGCCGGTCAATGTGATGAGATAGGAAGCATTGAATTCATAGGCGTGTACTGGAGAGAATTCTTCAGAGCTGGTGCCATCACCGAGATCCCAGATATAGGTGAGTTCCGGATCGCTCAGATTGTTGAAGCGCACGCGCAATGCGTCACACCCCGGTTCGGCTTCTATTTGGAAATCCAGTGTAGGAATCTCTTCTACGATGACGGTCACTTCGTCCTGACCGGAACAGATCGAATTATCGGTGAACACGGTATAGGTGGTCGTCTCACTCGGGCTAACTGTAGGATTGGCCAAGGTGCTGTCGTTCATCGCGGTGGTCGGTGTCCAAGCATATTCGGTCCCATCGGGTGCTGTCGGGTCACCTCCCAGTACTACTGGCTCTCCGGTGCATATCAATGTGTCCGGTCCGGCATCGGTCGGTACGATGGGGTTGACTGTGACACGCACGGTATCGGTATTCTGACATCCATTCTCATCTTCTACCAACACTACATATTCTATCTCCAATGCGATAGTAGGTGCAGCTACTGGATCAGCAATGTTGGGGTCGGAGAGGCCCACATCGGGAGCCCAGGTATAGGCATCGAATCCAGGCGTGGCCTGTAGCTGGATACTGTCACCCAGACAGAGATAACTGACATCCGATCCAGCATCCACAGTCGGTAGGTCGAGGACGAAGATGCTGAGTTCATCTGTCGAGGAACATCCATTGTCCAAGGACACTGTGACCGTATATGTGACCGTATCAGTAGGGGATGCCGTAGGGTCGGCAATGGATGGGTCATCCAGATCGAGATCAGGTGTCCATAGATACTCATCTCCACCCTGAGCTTGGAGTTGAACAGAGCTGTTGAGGCAAAGCAGTTCGTCCTCCCCTGCATCTGCAACAGGCACTTCTAGAAATTCGACCAGTACATCATCAGAAGCCGAACAACCATTGGACTCCTCGGTCCAAGTGAGGATGTAGCTCCCTGGGGTTGTGCTTGTACTCGTACTTGCCGGATCATTGACATCATTGAAGCTGACCTCGGCCGGCCCGCTCCAGGTCCCGGTACCCAGACTGGGCGAAGCGTTGAGTGTGATCTCATTTCCGCAGAGTGCTAGGTCTTCCCCGGCATCTGCTTGAGGAATCTCGAAGAAGGTGACCTCGATACTTGCTTGGTCGATGCAGCCATTGTTGTCTTCAGTCCAAGTCAATGTCTGACTGCCGAATAGGGAGGAAGTGGCTAGGGCGTTCGGGTCATTCACATCACTGAAGCTCACATCAGGTCCAGCCGTCCAAGTACCAGTACCCGTGCTTGAAGTAGCATTGAGGACATAATTATCCCCACATACCGTATCATCCATTCCGGCATCTGCCTGAGGGGATTCGCTGAAGGTGATCTCTACTTGGTCCTGATCGGTACATCCCGCATTGTCTTCGGTCCAGGTGAGGGTGTAAGTACCGTAGTTATCTGCGGTGACCACACTCTGTGGGTCGGTGATGTCGGTGACGGTCAGACCACCGGGTGCGACCCAAATACCTGAACCAGCTGAGGCGTTGGCCTGCAGATCATAACTCAGTCCGCATGCAATGTCATCCGGCCCTGCGTCCGAGATGGGGATCTCATTGAATTCTATCACCACGCTTGCTGAGGATGTGCAACCGAATCCATTGTCTTCTGTCCAGGTCAAAGTCTGAGGTCCATAGATGGTCGTAATGGCCGTGGCTTGGGCGTCATTCGGATCGCTGAAAGACAGGCCTGCAGGTCCTGACCAGGTTCCCCCACCGACACTCGGTGTCGCATTCAATGGGTACTCGTCCCCACAGATCATGTCATCCATACCTGCGTCAGCAGTCGGTTGCTCTACCAGGTCTATGGTGACTTGAGCGGTATCTCGACAGCTTCGATTGCTTTCTACCCATTCCATGACATAGGTCCCATAGCTCGCAGCATTGAGCAAGGCATTGGGGTCATTGGAGTCGGATAGTGTGACTCCAGTCGTTGGTAGCCATTCTCCCATGCCTATACTCGGGCTGGCCTGAAGCGTATACTCCAGATCACATGAACTCCCGTCTGCCCCGGCATCTGCTTGCGGCTGATCGATGAATTCGATGGTCACAGTATCCTCTACTTCACAGATCACATTGGTCTCGATCCAGATCAATTCGAAGAATCCAGTATTTGGGGCTGTGACCATGGTATTGGGGTCCGTATCATCCATGAAGGTGACTCCACCTCCTAGATCCTGCCATTGACCGGTCCCGATGCTCGGAATAGCCTGCAATGGATAGTCGAATCCACAGATGCTATCATTCATCCCCGCGTCAGCAATGGGGAGTTCGTAGACCGTTACCGTAATGGAATCCTCAGCCATACATCCGTTCTCATCTGTGACTTGCACGAGATAGGTGGTGGTCATATCCGGACTGGCGATCGGATTGCTTATCGTATCGTCATTGAGATCGGCACCGGGTGTCCAGAGGATGTCATCGGCAGGTGTTATGACCTGCAGGAATGCTGCATCTTCAGCACATATCTCTTCATCCCCTTGCGCCTCAGCAGAGGTAGAGTTTACGGTCACTTCCACGGTATCCCGTGCTGAACAACTATTGGCAGAGATGACCTGCACTTCGTAGCTGATATTGCTCGTAGGTGAGACATCCGGATTGGAGGCATTGATATCGGAAATGGCCTCATCGGGTCCCCACACGTAGATGGAACCGGCTGGTCCTGTAGGTGCACCACCGATGCTGATCGTATCTCCTAGACAGAACGATACATCCGGCCCGGCATCGATATCCGGCAAAGGCAGAATAGCGATATCCAGATCGAAGGGGTCACCTACACAGCCTCTGAAATTGGTACTGGTGACCGAAAGTGTACCTGCACCGGAATCACCCCAATCCACGGTCACAGTATTGGTCCCTTGGCCAGAAAGGATCACTCCACCGGATACACTCCATGCATAGTCCCCATCCACGAATACATCGGTCGTATAGGTTTCGGTAGAAGTCTCGCAGGGCGTGCTGTTTCCATCGATGCTGGTCGAACCTGTGAATGGGATGACCTCGATCGAATAGACTTCACTTGCACTCTTTGGCGGACAACCATTATCCGATGCAGTCACACCGAAGAAATAGGGATTAGCGCGACCTAGGTCACAATCCGTGAACCAGCAGAAATCGGCTTGTACGGTGCCTTCTCCGGTCTGTGGTGTGTTGATGGAAGCGGTAGGTGTGACCAAGGCTCCATCGAAAACTTCTCCGAATGCGGTCAATAACAAGCTATCCCCGTTACCATCTTCAAAAACCACCGGGAAACAGAGTGTATCTCCCTCATCGATCTCCCACTCGGTGGGGCCTACATTACCGGCCGATACATTTGAAAGATCCGGTGCTGGATTGGGGGGGCAGTTGATCACTACAAGCTGAAGGTCTCTACGAATGATGCCGATCAGATTCCCATTCCGGTATTCTTTGATCTCTACGGCCACGGCATATTGACCCGCATTGGGTGCCATGTAGCTTGTCAATCCGGTGGCACCGTTGATGAAGGCATAGCCACCAGGCCCGAAGGGATCAGCGCTTGAAAAATTGTTCTGATAGTCTACCGAGGGTACTTCCCATCCTAAGGGATTGGGATATCCAAAGGCTCCTGGATTCGGATCGAGATCGGTACTGTATCCTCTAAATGGGGTGATGAAAGAGAATACCATCTGGTCTCCATCTGGATCTACGGCACTATTCAGGAAGGAACTCGTATCTCCTGCACAGAGGAATGGGACCGGGTCCACATTGAAAAAAGGAGAGCTATTCTCCACGATGGGTGAAGGGATGTAGGTGGAGAAACCTACCCCTTGTTGGGGCGTGAGATTGACTACCGCATTGTTCCTACAGCAACGATCATAGTATAGCCAGTATCCATCGAAATTCAACGGAAGGTCGACCAGGAATTCATAGTCTCCTCGCTCGATGGTGACATCTTCACCTACCGTGCATCCAGAAGGGACACCGGCCAAGGTGACCTCTGTGATCGATATCAGGGGCATGTCGAATTCTGTGATCAATATTTTGTCGGCATCCGGATTCAGCAGGTCATTGGCATAGACCGCAACAGGAATCTCATCTTCCGGATCATCGAAGTTGGAAGTAGGTCCCACATCGGTGTAGGTCACAGAATAGACCCTGTACCGATAGGTACCGTCCACATTCTGCCCTAGGTACTCATAGTTCAAGCTACCCCCGACCAGATGTGTGGCCATGAGTTCACTCAGAGGTGATAGGAAAAGAAGTAAGAAGAAGGTCAGAAGGAGGGAAGGTCGTACAATCGTTCTCATGCCTGTCACTTATCTGATGATCAATCGTTGCCGTGCTACACCTTGTGCGGTCACGATCTCTACCAGGTAATTACCGGGTGGAAGATAGGAGAGGTCCATATATGGAGCAGGTCTTCCTTCACGAGCTATCAACCTTCCTATGTTGTCGAATATGGATAATTCTTGAAGTGGATCTCCATTGCTGGATCGGATCTCCAAAGGTCCGTCAGTAGGATTGGGATAGAGCTTGAAACCTGCAGGGTCGAGTTCTGTCAGGCCTACCGGTAGACAGGTCCATTCCAAGAGGAATCCATCGAATTGACCGAAGAAATTGGTGATCTGTCGCAGCGTGATCGAATTGCCGGTGCTTTCCACGATACCTCCATTGGGAAGCGTATTCCCTGTGAACTGACCGATCAAAGGAGCACTCTCATCCGGTCCATCATAGATGAGTAGGAAATCGTTGTTGAATTGGAAGAAGAAATCGAAGAACTCCAAACGGATGTAGTTCCCTTCTTCGACCGTGATCGTCTGGCTACCAGAAGTGTTGTTCTCATACGGCTCATAGGGTCCACCGTCATCTGCAAGGAATCCGTTGCAATCGGTCAATACTTCCGCGATACCATCGGCAGGCATGGTGATAGTGTCACACACCCCATCGAAATCCACGGTGATAAGATTCTCATAAGCCACGCTATCCACTCCATAATCGTTGCTCGCTACCAGAGATACAGTGAAGCTTCCTTCGGTCAAGTAGGTGTGGGTGGGTTCGGCATCAGTGCTCGTATTGCTATCTCCGAAATACCATAGGTATTCCGTAGCGCTGGTAGAGAGATTGGTGAAATTCACCTGACCGTCACAGCTCAATGTAGGGCTGGCTGAGAAGTCGGCCACTGGAGGTGTGGTATCCGGTTGAATGATGATGGCATAGTCCTCGGCCTGTCCGAATTCCACATCAGTACACCCAGGATTTGCATTCCCTAGATAGTCGCCAATGATCCGCATACGCAAACGGGTCTCCACCAGCGGTGCATTATCGGGTATGGTCAAGGTCGTGTTGACATTATTGGTGTTCAAGGCAGAGAAGACGAGTTCACCTGAACTGAATTGTCCATCATCATCCAGATCGATATAGATGTGCGTGTCGTGTGGATTGTCCTGGCCGAGCGTCATGATGATCGGATAGCTCATTCCTTCGGTAACGGTGGCTTCTTGGCTGCACGAGAAGTCCTGATAGCCCTCTTCACCATTGGCGGAACTATTATCTATTCCTTCGAACTGAACATTCAGGATCCCATAGCCACAGCAATGATTGAGCGTGTTCACTTCACAGGCTGGAGTGAGTTGCTGATCGAGGTCTACTGTGACAATATCCGTCATCACGGTATCATCCGTGCCGAAGTCATTCTGTGCAGTGAGCGAAACCGTGTATGTCCCGCTATTTTCATAGGTGTGTATCGGGTCCTGTACATTGCTGAAATTCCCATCTCCGAATTGCCAAAGCCATCCGGTGGCCACATTGCTGGAGGCATCATAGAACTGCACAGTGCCGTCACAAGAGAAGTCTGGATCCACAGTGAAGGAGGCTTCAGGCGGTGAGACATTCGGTATGATACGCAGAGAGTAATCATCTGCCTGACCACCTTCTGGATCTGTACAGGGTCCGGGTTCTCCGAGCAGATAGAAATCCGAGATCACCCGCATACGCAGGATGCTATCGGTGAGAGCATCATTGGACACGGTGAGAGGCACCATACTGACTCCACTGGAGACTTCGGAGAGGATCTTCTCTGATTCGGCAAAGGAACCATCGGCATTGTAGTCGATCCAAGCGGCTACGTGATTCTGTGAAGGGCCATCCACCACTACCTCGAAGGTGTACTCGATTCCTTGTTCCACTTCAAAGACCGTACAGGTCAAGTCTTCATAGCCGGCTGTTCCATTGGAGGAATTCACGGTGGTCCCATTCAGGCTGACAGAGATCGGCCCAAATCCCAATTCCTGATCCTGGGTCATCGGTGTGCAATCTGCTGCTACAGGAGAGATATCGGCCAAGGAGATGGTGATGGCATCTTCCAATGCGATACTATCGGTGCCGAATGCATTGGTGACGACCAAGGAGAGGGTATAGGTACCACTCTCCGAATAGGTATAGCTAGGGTCCTGCTCTGTACTCGTACTCCCATCCCCGAAATACCAGAGCCATGAATCCGGATTGAAGGTAGACGCATCTGATAGAGAGATGAGACCACTGCACACACCGATGCTGTTGATATCGATAGCGGCAACAGGTGGGACCATCGGAGCTTGCCAGGTCAGCTGCAATCGAGGTCGAGAGAAATACAGGTCTTCTGCAAAGGGGTCATCACAGGCCGGATTGCCGCTCAGATGATCGGACTCCTTGTAGGAATCCACTCCGAAGAAGGAATACCAGATGGAGGTCTCCTGACCACCGGGTCCATCGTTCTGGTAGCAGGTCTCGATGATGATATCACTTTCTCCATCCCACATGTAGGGCGTATCGAATACATGGGTGTTCCAGTCGCTGGTAGGTGTATATGGAGCAGGAGCCAGGACCTCGGTCAATCCCCCCTCGAACTGAAAACCGAAATCGTTGTCCGACTCTCCCATCAATATCCTGAAATCCTGGAGGGTTCCGTTGGTGACTAGTTCGAAGACCTGGAATCCGATAGAAACGATCTCCCCTTGGGTCAGTCCTTGCGCCTGTAGTTCTGAGGCGAGCACCAGAGTCTGTGAGCGCAGGGAGGTCTGATTGAAGCTGTAAGGAGCTTCTATACTGAAGTCATCACCCGGAAAATCCTGCTCTCCGAGAGTGATGGTGGTCTGAGCCCGGAACTGCGAGAATTGGACTATGAAGATGAGCACGAGGATCGGTCCGATCGATCTATGTATCGACATATAGCGCAATGGTTTGGATAGACGGGTGAAAGTACGATTTATCAAGGCTTGATATCGTACAGGAAACGGCACCTTATTGGCCTTTCAATCCACAGATCTCTGCACGGTCTCTTCGGTCCGCTTGAGTGCCTCATCCATGTGTTCCCCTACGGTATAGAAGACACCCTTCTCGCTGATATCCATATCTAGCACTTCCCACATGACCAGTTTGGCCAGTTTATCGGTGGCTCTTCGGTAGTGTTGTCTGGTGATGCGGCAGTACTTCTTGAAGGTGATGTGACCATGCTCCTTAAGGTAGTTGAAAAGACGCTGTTCTTTCTCGCCATACTCGAATCGGTCCCCCTTCTTCTTGCCACTCAATTGCCAGATGCGCAGCAAGACACGATTGGCCTTGAGGTTCATATCCTCATGGCGGATATAGGCCATGCGTCTATCGCCTTCTTCCTTGACGAAATGCTTCTCTTCGCTGGCTTCTACCTTGATCTCCAGTACCTCTTTGCCATCTATCTCATGCAACTGCCCTTGGATCGGAATTTCCGGGTCGCTGTAGAATTGAGCAGCTGCTTCGACCACGTACATCTCTTCTTCAGAATCGATCCCCGTGATCTTCCCATTGTCTTTCACTCCTACCAGCAAGCGGCCTCCATCCGTATTG
Source organism: Flavobacteriales bacterium (assembly GCA_013001705.1). Classification (NCBI taxonomy): domain Bacteria; kingdom Pseudomonadati; phylum Bacteroidota; class Flavobacteriia; order Flavobacteriales; species Flavobacteriales bacterium. The sequence goes on along the minus strand of JABDLZ010000250.1, from coordinate 2,759 downwards.
GCAAAAGCCACCAACGAGCGGGCGATCTTGCGTGAATCATTCAGCTCATACTTGAAATCCAATTGCTGATGCTCGCCTTGAGCAATCAATCGCCTGACATGTATAGCAGAATTCATAGGGGTATGGAAAAAGAAAAGCGGGCCATAGGGAATGGCCCGCTAAATATACCTTTTTGATAGGCTATCCGAATTACCGGATCACCTGCACCTTGAGGGTCAAGGATCGTTCTTGATCGGTCAGATGCAAGAGATAGGATCCCGGTGCGATATCGCCCAAGGTCCACTCCAAGGTGCTCCTTCCATCCACTGGCACACGATCCATCGATACGGTCTGTCCGATAGCATCAATCAATTCCAAAGTGACCAGGCCTGTGAATGGGCGCTCGGTAGTCAAGTTGATCGACTCGCCCTGAGTCACTGGATTCGGATAGAGCAATACGCCTCCAGCTTCCAGTTCTTCCAGGGAAGAAGCGATGTCAATATCGAAGAAGTCCTCCGCGACCAGCAGATAGGATTCATTGCCGGACAGATCGTAGGCGCCTGCAATACGTACATCCACATCCGGCAGAGCGGTCATTCCCTCCATCACATCATAAGCAAAGCGATAGGAGGATTCTGAGGTCCATGTGCTCATATCGTTATTCAGATCCAGTGTGGCACTAGGGTCCTCTACCGGGAAGGTGAGTTGTGGTTCGAAGTTCTGGTCCAGTACCTCGGAGAACTCCACATCGATGGTGAAGGTCCCTGTACCGAGAAGCGCGTTGTCCACTAGGGTGGTATTACTCAGCAGCGTACCTACGGATGGATTCAGCATATCGATGCTCATCAGATTACTGGCCAAGAAAGTCTCCATGACATTTCCTACGGTATCTACCAGACCATTGAATTCGAAATCGATATCGGCCAGATCCAGGTCCTCATCCATGATATCGAAAGAGATGACCAAGGAATCAGCAACTGGCCAATCTTGAGCGCTCATCATCAGTGTACCACTCGCATCGCCTTCTGGATATGCGATACTGATCGATGAGTTCGGATCGATGGGTTCTGAGAATTTAAGTCCTAGTTCGAAGGTGTTTCCTAGATCTGCATCACTGATCATCCCTTGGGAAACGACCAATCCGTTCACATCCGGATTGTCCATTTCAATATCGATCTGATCGATCAAGAGAGTATCCAATTGATTTCCCCCTTGATCTGAAGCAGCCACAAATGCGATGTCTACATCGGCCAGAACCAGATCTTCATCGAAGACCGTGAACTGCCATTGGAAGGAGTTCTCATCCAGCCATGAAGCACCTGGGAGTGAGAGTGCCAAAGCACCTCCTGGATTCTCGTTAGGCGTTGTAAAAATGGGTTGCACCTCGGTCATCATCGGTTCATCAAAATGAGCTACGATGTTCACAGTGTTGGGGCCGATGAGTGCATCGGTGATAAGGTCATGACTCAGCGTGTAGGAAACAAGTCCTGGTTCTTTTGTGTCCACACGGTATAGACCGGGGTAGAGAATGTCAGATAGTTGATTCCCGAACTGATCCATAGCTCCTGAGATCATCAGATCGATGTTGTCCAACTCCTCATTATTGTCGAAAACATCGTAGACCAGCTGATAGGTAAATGCATCTGACCACGCTCCTCCCAAATCTCCTGTTGGCCATAGAGTATTGACCAATGGATCATCCAGGGTGTAGGTGAAATCCGGATGGATAGAGGTATCCATGGCCTCATTGAATACAATGTCTATCGTGAAGCTACCCGGACCGGCATCACTACTCGATACGATGGCCAGAGAAGGAGTAACACTCACCACCTCAGGGGCCAGATTATCCACCGAGAAGAAATCGATCTCATTGATCTCCACCATTTCGTTGCCCATGGTGTCCGTGGCCACGTTGACGGCCACATCGATATCGTACATCTGTACATCGCTATTGACATCGTATACGGCTGAGAACAAGGTCTCTGAGATCCAGGCGCTGAATCCAGCATTATAGGTCAGCACTCCGGCCAGAGGGTCCTCATTGGGGAAGAATACCAAAGGGTCCAGGTTGGTATCCATGCTCTGGTCGAAAGTGAGCAGCAGCAGAACGAAATCCGGGTCGCTATCATCCAGCGCCAGTGAAGCTGCTGGATTGTCGGTATCTACGTAGAGCTGTTCCTCGGCAGCAAATGCGACCTGATCCGTTCCATATTCATTGCGTGCACTGGATATGGAAATATCCGTCAGGGCCACTACCTCGTTGGCATCAGCGATGGTGAATTGTAACTCGTAGGTGTCATCGGCCATCCAAGCGCCTGAGGGCGAATTCAGTGTATTGCTCAGATCCTGACTGAAGTCGAACTGAGGCATGAGCGATTGATCCATGCGCTGATCATAGACTACTGTGACAGTCAATGTGGAGCCTACATCGGCATCGGTGATCTCTGAATCCGAAAGGGTCAAGGATTCCACTTGCGGATACCCACCGGTGAAGTATCGCTCTGCGAGAACATTGGCATTATTTCCCACCTCGAAACCGATCTTACGCCCGGGGATGTCATCGGCCGGGGGGTGGATACCGCCCCATATACGTGAGAGACTGCACTGATCGGAGGCATCCTGATAAGTCGCCCATTGGAGTTGGATATCCATGCTGGGGCCATCTTCAAAGACGAGATATTGGTTCTCCGGACAATCGAACACGCCCATACCACCGGGGAAGAATCGATCTCCCGTAGTGTAGGTCATGATCTCAGCTGCGGCTCTGGAATAAGTGGAGT
>JABDLZ010000249.1 GCA_013001705.1 Flavobacteriales bacterium | reverse complement strand
GTATAACAAATCAATACCTACACCATGACCTATTCTACAGCACAAACGAGCCTCCTCATCGGATTCTTCATCCTCTCCGTGTCAGTCACCGCTCAAGTGGAGATCCAAGATGAATTGGGATACCTTGCTCCCACAGAAGAAAGCACTACGAAGCTTGAGACCTACACTGATTTCGCCTCCCAGATGGATGCATTGTATAACCGTCATACCAAAATGGCCACTTCCCAATTGTTCAAGTACGTATCCAAGAAAGTCATCTATCCCGAAAGTCAACTGGATGCAGGGATCGAGGGGACCGTATTCGTTGAAGTCGTATTGAATGATTCGGGAGAAGTCGTGGATTCTAAGATCGTCAAGGGCCTCGCCCCCAGCTTCGATGAGATGGTCCTGCGGGCCATGAAGCGCATGAAGAAGATCCAGCTTTCCGGAGAAGATGAATACAAGGGTGCCATGACCATCACCGTCCCGGTCCACTTCAGCGTGAATTGATCTTCAGAAATTCGTTATCCAGACCGACCCACTGCGAATTTCAATCAGCTGATGACCCACTTATGACCTCGTTCCGAATTGCGTTCTTTCACATCTTCCACCTCCTCCATTTGCATTCATCGATGATAGTTGGGTATCATTAACACAGATTATTTTAATGCATTAGCACGACATGCGAAAAACGATCGCTCTTCTTCTATTCCTATTCATCATGTTGCAGGTAGGGTCTCAAGCATTTTCTAAAGATGAGAATAGCAAGGTCTACCAGCGATTGATGCAGATCGAAGATCCTGATGAGGAACAGATCGATTCAATGATCCAGTGGAGTATCGTCTATAGTTATCTGGATAAGGACAGCTGCCTGGCCATAGGGTCCAAGGCAGTCGATGCGGCCCAAGATTCAAAGTCGGATCTCTTACTGGGAAAAGCTCTCATCGAGCTAGGGGATTCCTATCGCTTATTCGATGACCTCGTGATCGCGGAGGACTTGCTGATGCAAGGGAAAGAGATCTTCCAGCGACTCGATGACCCCCATCACTTGGCCTTGACCCAAAACAAATTGGGCGCTCTGATGAAGAACAAGGGAGATAACCAGATGGCCATACGCTACTATCTACAGGCCTTGGAGACCTGGGAAGAAATGGAGGACCTTGAGAATGCCGTCAAACCTTACATCAACATTGCGGCCGTCTTTCAAATCACTTCACGGCCTCAAAAGGCCATCGAATACAACCAACGAGCATTGGAGATCGCTGAAGAGATCGAAGATGAACGGGCGATAGGATACGTGGCCAATAACATGGCGATCATCTATAGCCATCAGGCGATGAAGTATCAGCGTATCGCAGATACGACCCGAACGGACGTCTCTCTTTATGAAGACAGCGCCACATTTGCCATCGAGCAATCCCTGGATAATTACGGAAAGGCTCTCGCCCTGGCACGCAAGCAGGAAGATAAGATCGGGATCCAGAGGGTATTGGGCAATATGGCCGACATCAAAGTGCTACAGGGAGAACTGGAGGATGCACTGGCATTGAACACGGAGATTGAAGGGATGATCGATGAGGTGGGGGCTACTTTACAGGACATCAGACAAAAGACACGACAAGCGAGGATCTACAGACTTATGGGAGACCATAGAAAAACCATAGAATATGGAGAGCAAGCGCTCGAGGCCGCACGGTCGCAAGAACTCGAGCGGGATATGGCCGAGGCCCATAAAGAACTTCACCTATCCTATAAGGAGATAGGGAGGATAGAAGATGCCTTGACCAGCCTAGAGGCCTTCAAAGCCTATACCGACAAGAATGGAGCTGTGGAACGTAACAAGGCCATTGCTGAAGTGGAATCCCGCTACCAGAACGTACAGAAACAGAAGCAGATCCTCGAGCAGCAGAACGATATCCTAGCATTGGAATCGGAAAAGGCCCAGGTAGAAAAACAGCGCAACATCATGCTAGGGGGTGGGCTATTCTTAGGCCTCTTGGCTTTTTTCGGCTTTCAACTCCACCGTATCCGGAAGCAACGGAACGATAAGATCGCCTTTGCAGAGGCATTGATCTTTGCACAGGAAGAAGAACGCAAACGCATCGCCCGGGATCTACATGACGGGGTGGGTCAATCGCTACTTCTCATCAAGAAACAGATCCAAACCACTAAGGATAGCACCGAGGAGAATCAGAAACTCATCAGTGAGACCTTGGAAGAAGTACGGAGTATCTCACGCGACCTCCACCCTTTCCAATTGCAGAAATTCGGGCTTACCGCGGCTATTGAAGGAATGATCGATAAGGTCTCCTCTTCTACAGAACTCTTCATCAGCAAAGAATTGACCCCGATAGATGAACTATTCAGCGATAAAGAAGAGATCCACATCTTCCGGGCCATCCAAGAGGCTCTCAACAATGTGGTCAAACATGCAGGGGCCAGCGCGGCCAAGGTGAGCATCACACGAGCAGTCGATCGCGTGGACATTCAGATCCAGGACAATGGTGTAGGCTTCGATGTGGATTTGAAGAAGGGAGTATCCAAGAGCTTGGGTCTGAAGACCATGTCAGAGCGTATCTTGGCCATTGGTGGTTCATTGACCATTCAGAAAAACAGTCCGAAAGGAACAAAAGTGAATATTCGGATTCCTATACAGACCTGATCACCTAATAGCATGACGAGTCAAAAGAAGATCACCGTTTTCAATGCGGATGATCATCCGATATTGAGAAAAGGCATCTCCGACCTCTTGATCGAGACCGAAGGGCTGGAATGGGTCGGCAGTGCGGATAATGGGAAGGACGCCATGGAACACATTCGGAGCATCCGTCCAGATATAGCCCTACTCGATATCGAGATGCCGCACTTCACCGGATTGGAGGTGGCCAAGACTCTATTGGAAGAAGGGCTGGAGACCCGTTTCGTCCTTCTGACATTATTCAAGGATGGTGATTTCCTGAATAAGGCATTGGCCATGGGTGTAAAAGGCTATCTGATCAAGGAGAGCAGTGAGAAGGAGATCATCGACTGCATACATACCGTGGCCGAAGGACGATCCTACGTCAATTCCAGCCTGACCCATCACCTGATCCAGCAAGGCTCTAAAAAGGACGATCTGTCCCAAAAACTATCCGAACAGGAGTTGAATATCTTGAAGCTCATCGCCCGTCAGAAGACGAGTGCTGAAATTGCGGACATGCTCTTCATCAGTCCTAAGACGGTGTCCAATCACAGAAGCAATATCAGTAAGAAGTTGGACTTGAACGGGGAACAGAACGCATTGCTCAAATGGGCCATCGAGAACAAATCCCTATTGGAGCAGCTCAAGTAGCGAACGGTATCTTCCGAGTCCATTTGATGGACGACAATTCCATACTGAGAATAAATCAGTTTGACTCCTGACATAGGTCATATAAAGTTCTGTCGTATGTATAATATTCATACTTCACCAAAAGTACCGACCATGAAGACCCTGACCCTATTCCTCTCTCTATTCCTAGTTCCATATAGCATACATGCCCAATTCGAATCCGGAGAGTCTGTCCTCATCAGCGAGGATATGCCGGATGACCTCTATGCTGCTGGAGGTGAGGTACAGGTCTCCGCCAAAGTGGATGGCGATCTATTGGCCACAGGAGGTCAAGTGAGCGTATCGGATAGTATCGGCCAAGACCTGACTATAGCAGGTGGGAGTGTTCAGATCTTCGGGGCCATTGGAGATGATCTACGATGTGCAGGGGGCGAATTGAACATCAACAGCACAGTGCGCGATGATGCCGTGATCTTCGGGGGCGACATACATATCGGTCCGGATGCCGTGATCGCTGGGGACCTCATCATATTCGGTGGTACTATTCATGTGTAAGGTGAAGTATTGGGAGGCGTACGCATCTCTGGAGGGGAATTGACCATGGATGGGACAGTACATGGCCCTTCTCGACTGAGTGCTGAGGATCTGACCTTTGGCGAAAAGGCCCGTTTCCATGCCGATGTACACTACTGGAGGGAGAATGGTGAACAGGACCTCAATGGTAAAATGCTCACTGGCACGGCATTTTTCGATGAATCCATGGCCTGGGAGGCCAATGAC
>JABDLZ010000248.1 GCA_013001705.1 Flavobacteriales bacterium | reverse complement strand
AAATCAAATACTGAAGCAGCATGAAGAACATCAAACAAAGAATCACACTGGACCTTCCAGCGACTGAATGTCATGAGCGATTCATTCAAGATATCGATGACTGGTGGCCTAAGGACTATACCTGGTTCAAAGACCCCAACGCAGAAATGTGCATCGATGTGGATGATTCTGGCAAGTGTATCGAAAAGGATCCTTCTGGAAAAGAGATCACTTGGGGAAGAGTATTGGAGAACGAAAAAGGTAAGGAAATAGAGATGCTCTGGAAGATCGATAGTGAGCGAGAAGAGATACAAAGACCCGAGGCCTCTTCACGCGTGCGCATCACATTCTCACAAGAATCGGATGACTCCACCACCATGGAAGTCACGCATAGCGAATTAGAGAAATCCGGAGAGCAGGCTGAGGACTACCACGCCTTATTGGAATCCGATGATGGCTGGCTGTATCTACTACGCAGTTTCAAGAGTCACTGTCAACGGAGTACCCCACCAGATGGGACAGAGTGATATGGAAGGTATGCAGCTGAAGACCCTGATAGAATCCAGAAGCAAGGAAGCATTTGACCATCTCTATGAGAAATATGCCTCATCTCTCATGGGAATCGCCATGCGTGCTGTCAGTGATAGGGCCACCGCTCAGGAAATAGTTCATGACACCTATCTGAAGATATGGAATAAAAAGAACTTCAATGAATTCGAGCACAGGAGAGCCTTCTCATGTATGGCTGGTATCAGCCAAGAGATCATTTCTGAAAAAAATCGCACTCACGGAATCAATGAATTTTGAGTCAATCAATGAAGAATTATATAAACTCTAAGAACTATGCACAACGCAGATCACATTATAGATAATACGAATAAGAATCGCTTTGAGCTTGACATGAAAGGTCAGCACGTCCTTTTGGACTACAGTAAGAATGATGATGTCTATGAGCTGATCCATATCGAAGTCCCATTCACCCTGAGGGACAATGGAGTCGGTTCTGGATTCCTACATAGCGTGATGGAACACCTCCAGCACAAGGATGCAAAAGTGAAACCCCGATGCCCGTTCACGAAATCCTTTCTCAATGAGAATCCACAATATTCCAACATGGTGGTGGGGAAATCCTGATCCGAACTAGAATCCAAAATAAATCTCGGCCATGAACCTGTTCGATATACACCTAATGAAACTCGTATATCTTCTCAGACTCCAACTGGATGTCGTAGAGGATGAAAAACAGAACATAGATGTCGATCCAGGCATGGCCATCGAGCGGATAGATAGCTGGATAGATGGTATCGTACGCCTAGCTCCGAATATCATCGTTGCGATCCTTGTACTGGTCGCATTTTATTTTTTGGCACGTTTTGCCAAAAGATTCGTCACACGACAGAGCAAGAAACGCGGTCGGGAGAATCTAGGCCAGGTAGCCGGAGGTTTCATACGTTGGATCGTGTTGATCTCCGGATTCGTATTGGCTGCGACTATCGTCATCCCTACCCTGAAGCCTGGAGATATCATAGCCGGTCTGGGTGTGAGTTCAGTGGCTATCGGATTTGCCTTCAAGGATATCCTTCAGAATTGGCTGGCCGGCCTTTTGATCCTGCTCCGGCAACCGTTCGAAGTCGATGACCAGATCGAAGTAAGTGGTCACGAAGGCACGGTCATGCGTATAGAGACTCGTGCCACCATCATCAGGACCTACGATAATCAACGGGTGGTCATCCCAAATAGTGACATCTATACTTCTGCCGTAAAGGTCAAAACAGCCAATGAGATCCGCAGAAGTCAATATGATGTCGGCATTGGCTACGCAGATGATATAGAGAGGGCCAAAGAGGTCATCAAGAAAGCCGTTTCCCAAGTAGAGGGTGTCTCTCAAGAGAAAGATGTCGAAGCACTCGTATGGGGCCTAGATGCCAGTAGGGTGACTTTGAGAGTACGCTGGTGGAGCAAGAGTAGACGAAGCGATGTGGTACACATCAATGATCGGGTGATCACAGCCGTGAAGCATGCCTTGGATGATGCAAGCATAGATATGCCTTATGAGACCCAAGTACATCTCTTCCATGATCAGACCGAAGAGAGTGATGGGGACCGTTCAGCTCAACGGGAAGGTTGGCCAGACGAAGGAGAAGGAACCAGACCGCGCTGGAAAGCAGAAAAGGAAAAACAGGAAAAGCAGCAGAAACCGAATTCCGACTCTGACCGCTCGGATCGTCCGTGATGGTCAAGTAGGACCGATCAATCCAAACGGAAGAGCACACCGAATCTGAAATTGGCATAATCCGTTAAGGATCGATATTCCCCTTCATCCAATCGCAAGACATCCTCAGGTGCATTCCTGTAGCGCGACCGTGTACCAGCAGATTGAGTATAGACCGTACTGAACCATACCCTATCCCGCGAATCCCCATCTCCATGGAGAAGGCCACTCAGATTGACGGAGAATCCCGCTCCCAAACCTGCATTGAATGCCGTGCCATGGGTCTCAGAATGTCCTTCGAAATCTACTTCTTCGATATTTGGGTATTGATCACTGAAGAAGGTGGATATGCCTAGTCGCCCCTCAGCATGGATCTGAAGTAATTCGGATCTGTAAAATGAATGTCTTGCAATGGCGTGGAATGTCCAGAAGCAATCCTCCTCATGGATCACGAATTCCCGGCCTTGCGGATCCACGGCATCGAAGGTCTTCATGGAGTACATGGCCACGCCCAATTCTGCTCCGATGCTCCAGGGAGTTTCTTCTCCCAAGTCATGGAAATAAATGAAGCTGATTCCGGCTGGATCTTGATCGATATTCCGATTGAAATCACCTTGGGCATAGAATTTCGAATAGTTGAATCCGAGGAGCTGAGCTTCACTCGTTGACTGCATCGCTATCAGGATGACAAGGGCTGAAAGAATTCTGAAATAAGACATGACATTGAGTCTGGATGACCCATTGAATATAGGAATTCTCCGTAGAATCTAGAGCAAACACGGCCTCTGAGGGATGCTAGGCTATGATAGGCTCTGTCTCCTCGATCAGTCCGAGGTCATCCTCTGAACGGTTCTTGACGAAGGTCCGCTTCACCCGACTGGAGACCAAGAAGATCGGAATCCAAATGCCGGCAGCCACGGCTGCTTTAGCGACACTCATCACTTCTTCAGAAGACCAAGCCATGCCCGCTAAAGAATTGACGATGGCCAGATCCAAAAAGGGCATCAATAGATTGGCCGCATAGAATATGACGATGAGTATCGGCAAGGACGTACGTCTCTTGAAGAACAGGACCAGCAAGAGCACGATGAAAGAGAGAAGAGCCACATTGTACACGATCTCCCATAGGATGACGGATAGATAGGCATTCTCCAATTTCATATAGCCACTCCAGCTGGTAGCATTGAACAGTCCGAACTCTGTGATGAGCTGATACCCGATACGGAAGAATCCGATAAAGAGTCCCAATAGAGGAAGTATCAACCAGCTACCGATCGTTTGGGGTGTCCCCACAGTCTCTTTACGTGGGTCATAATCCATGTACAGCCGATAGAAGAGATAGGCAAATAGAGCGAAGAGAATGAAGACTCCCACAAAGGCCAACCAGCTGAACTCAAATCCCCCCATACCCGGTAGGTAGGTGAGATAATAGCCGATGTTGCTCATCAGGAGTTTGTTGTCCTCTATGAATCTCCCTACTTCATCTGTTCCAATGTGATCGGTCTCTACCTGATAAGTATACTCCAATGTGAGCATGCGGGAATCCGGATTGTATTGCGAGAGCATCCCCATTGAATAATCCTCTCCACTGAAATCTATTTCACCCGACTCGATAGTCCATTCTTCAGGTAATTTGCAAAGTATGGTATGCGTATAGTCTTTCGGGTAGACAGAGAGGGGCATCGTACGATCTACTTCACGATCATACTCGAGCAGATTTTCCAAACTGAGTGGATAGAGCTCCAAGTAAATGGTGCCATCCACATCTTCGGCCCAGATGGAATCCACTCTATATTTCTCATAGGTGACGAACATGCCCAGACCCTCATAGGTGGACTCTACCACATTCAGCGAATCGAGCACCTGGATATCGGGATAGAGATTGGATGCAAAATCCAGATAGCGCTCCTGCATCAGATCCAGATCGTTGTTATTGAAGATGCGTATCTGATAATCGGCCTCATCTGCGTAGTAAGTGGTGGTGATCTCATAGGTAGCCCCACCTCCTATACCATCGGGAAGGACCACGTCCTTCACCTCTACACGCCCTTCTCTAGAAATGGGAAGGTCTATCAATGCCCCCTCCTCACTCAGCAGCAGCCCTTTCCGATATTCCGGGAAATGGACGAATCCTTCATCACCCGATTGATGGCTCATGGTAGGATCTATATAGGTCCAGCCCGACCCGGGGCGCTTATAGCGCATGACGCAATGGTCGAATTTATAGGGGTTCACCAGACCTTCTTCAAGGATCCTTCCCTTGTAACTGTGGACCAAGATGGGCTCTGCCTCCAAGCCTATGGCTTGAAGCAATGCGCATAGCGTAAGGGACTTGTCCTTGCAGTCACCGAATCGATTCTCCAGTACCTCACGGGGTGCATGAGGGCGATAGGCATTGATTCCCTGCTCAAATCCCAGATAGCGGATATCGTTCTGCACGAAGTGGATGAGTTCTTGGATTTCGTAGGCCGTATCATCATCCACTTCCAATTCTCGCAAGACCCTAGCAGCCGCTTGTCTGTCTTTCTCTTCCAACTGATATTCTTGCGCAATGTACCCGGCCAGTTCTGACCAGCTGGTCGAACTGCTGTATTCCACCATGTGGTGCGACTCGTACCATCCGGGGACATCGCTTTCTCGCTCATAGCCTTCCACTTCAGAGAAATCCCAGATCCGGGCGATCTCATTTCCCCAAGATCTCTCATCAAAGGATTCCGTCATCTCATCGGTGCGCCACTGTAGTCCTATCCCTTCTGGATACTGAATCTTGACGTATTCACGGGCGATAGGGATGGAATAATCAGTATGATATACACCGTAGTATGATCCTGAGAAAAAGGGGTTCTCTCCTTTCATGGTGTAGGAGTAATCCAGAATATCCCCTACTCTGAGATCGGGTAGGTTGACTACAATGGTCTTGCTGCCGTCATAAAGATGACGCTCGAGACTGGTCTCGCGGTCAAGTTGGGTGATGTATGCAGGATCAGAACGGTCCAGGGTGATCCCATCTCGGATGATATTGATACTGTGGATACGCACCGATTGATAGGTGGGATCATAATCGATGGTGATGGGACTCAGAGATTGTATACCATCCAGGCTCAGCAGCTCATAGGTCATGTGCGCATAGAACTCCTCGGTACTGAGTCGTTCTTGCCGATCGAAGAGGATCATATTATAGCCGGTGGTATGATCATCTGTCATACCATACTCGGTCACCTGATGTACATCCACCCAATCGGGCGTGCTGCTGAATCGATAGGATCCTGCTGAAACGGATAGGATGATGG
>JABDLZ010000247.1 GCA_013001705.1 Flavobacteriales bacterium | reverse complement strand
ACCAAAGCCCTAGAACATGCAGACGTGGTGGTCGCCAGCATTTTCGTCAATCCAACCCAATTCAACGAAGCCAGCGACCTGGAGAATTATCCCCGCACCATAGAGGCGGACCTTGTCAAACTGGAGGCTTCAGGCTGTCATGTGGCCTTCATGCCCGATGTAGAGGAGATCTACCCAGAAGGCCATAAGACCAAGACGATCGAATACGAGGGTCTGGACCTAGTAATGGAAGGGGCAGAACGTCCGGGTCATTTCGATGGCGTAGTAGAGGTAGTAGCGCGCTTATTCGATATCATCCAGCCGGATGTGGCCTGTTTCGGAGAGAAGGACTTCCAGCAGCTTGCCATCATTCGCAAGTTGGTCGATGAGCATGACTACGCGATAGATATCATACCCTGCCCCATTGTACGTGAACCCCATGGATTGGCCATGAGCAGTAGGAATGAACGCCTGACAGAAGAGCAAAGACAAAGAGCTGCGATACTCTACGAGACATTACAAGAGATGAAGAACCTGGTAGACATCATGAACCCGGATGAGGTGGAACAATGGGGTAGAGATGCCCTGAATTCTTCTGAATATGCCGAGCTGGAGTACATCCAAGTGGCCGACTCGCAGACCTTGAAAACGATTTTCCGATGGCACGAGTGTGATTCTGCCCGGGCATTCGTTGTAGCCCGCTTCGGAGAGGTGCGGCTGATCGATAATCTGGAAATATTCCGAGCCTGAAATTCTCTTTGAAAGCACCTACCTTTGCACTCCGAAATGAAGATTCAAGTCGTTAAATCCAAGATCCACAGGGTACACGTGACCCAGGCCGATCTCAATTACGTAGGGAGTATCACCATCGATCAAAAGTTGGCCGAAGCGGCCAACCTACTTGAAGGAGAGCGCGTGCAGATCGTCAACATCAACAATGGCGAACGACTGGAGACCTATGTCATATATGGCGAAGCCGGCACAGGCACCATCTGCCTCAATGGTCCGGCAGCGCGCAAAGTAGCGGTTGGGGATATCGTCATCATCATAGGCTACTGCTATCTGGATTTCGAAGAGGCCAAGACCTTCAAGCCTTGGCTGGTCTTCCCAGATACCAAGACCAATTCCCTCAAGGACTGAGGTCACAGCCATGAAACAACTCATCAAAGTTGCCAAAGTGGTCGTCCCTATCGGATTGGCCATATATCTCATGTACATCACCTTCAAGGATCCTCAGCAGAGGGCCGAGTTACTTGAAGCCCTCGGACGTGCAGAGTATATCTGGGTGCTCATTTCCATGTTCTTGGGCTGGTGCAGTCACATGCTGCGGGCACGTAGATGGAAATACCTCATAGAGCCACTCGGGTATAAGACCCGCTTATGGAATGCCTATCACGCGGTGATGAGCGGCTATCTCATCAATATGGCCATACCTCGAGCTGGGGAGATATCACGTGCGGGCCTCTTTTCCAAGTCAGAGCACACCCCCTTCGACCGGACCTTCGGGACGATAGCCGCAGAGCGGGTCGTGGACCTGGTCATACTGCTCGCCATAACGGGATTCACGGTCCTAACACAATATGATATCATCTGGGAGGCCATGCAGACGCAATTCAGCAATCGGCCAGTAGCAGAAGAAAGCACCTGGTGGCCCAAAGCCTTGGGAGCGGGCATCCTGCTCGTTCTGGTCATCGTTCTGATCAAGCGATTCGGACTGGTGGATAAACTGAAAGGATTCCTTCTCGGGATATGGGATGGCCTGCTCTCAATCTGGACCACTCCGTATAAAGTGCAGTTCTTCAGAGATACAGCACTCATCTGGATACTCTATGTGGGCATGTTCGCGGTGATGTATCAGTGTCTGGAAGAGACCTCCGGGCTTGGCCTCGGAGCGGTGATGGCGGGTTTTGTTTTCGGCAGTTTCGCAGTCGTGCTTACACCGGGAGGCACCGGTGCTTATCACCTGGCCGTGGCCTTTGCACTCGGTTACTATGGGATAGCAGAAAGCACCGGCCAAGCCCTGGGCCTGATCATTTGGGGTTCACAAGCATTGATGCTCATCGTCCTAGGGTTCTTATCCCTACTTTTAATGCCCATCTACAATCGTGAATACACGGGACATACAACCATACCTACTGCTCAAACTCCATGATCTGGAGAGCATTCGCGAGCAGGTGGCCATCTGGAAAGAAGAAGAATTGACCGTGGGCTTTACCAATGGAGTCTTCGACATTCTGCACGTAGGTCATGTCAACTATCTGGTAGAAGCGGCAGCCCATGTGGATTGCCTGATCATCGGACTCAACTCCGATGAATCGGTCAAGCGATTGAACAAAGGGCCTAAGCGCCCGCTGAATCCCGAACTTGCTCGCGGCTTGGTATTGGCCGGTCTAGAGGCTGTGTCGGCTATTTGTCTTTTCGGAGAGGACACGCCCCTTTCACTGATCGAGGAGATCGCTCCTGATGTACTGATGAAAGGAGGAGACTACGATGCAGATTGTACAGACACGGATGATCCGAAGTATATCGTAGGTTCTCAAGAAGTGAAGGCCAATGGAGGAGCGGTGATCTCCATTCCCTTGGTCGAGGGTTTCAGCACGACTTCCTTAGTCAATAAATTGAAAGGCTGATGGCGACCAAGACCAAGGCAAAGACTGCATATTTCTGCAAGAGCTGCGGCAATGAATTTGCGAAGTGGATGGGTCAGTGTCCAGCCTGTAAGGAATGGAACACGCTGATCGAGGAGCTGGTCATCAAGGATAAAAGCACACGCACGCCAGCCGGTAGATACAATCCGGATGCGAGAAAGGCCCAAGTGTTGAGTGAGGTGAGTGCAGAACATACAGAGCGCATCTCTTCACTCTCGGGAGAATTGGACCGTGTACTTGGAGGAGGTATGGTACCGGGCTCGGTCATCCTGCTTGGAGGAGAACCCGGGATAGGTAAATCTACCTTGACGCTCCAAGTGGCCATGGCCATCGATAAGAAGGTGCTGTATGTGTCAGGTGAGGAAAGTCTGCAGCAGATCAAGCTCAGGGCCGAGCGGCTGGGAGAGAACAACCCACAATGCTACCTGCTCAATGAGGTGAACACGGATCACATTCTCCAGCAACTCACCGAGATCGAACCCGATCTGGTCATCATCGATTCCATCCAGACGCTATTCAATCCCATCATCGACAGTACACCGGGCAGTATCTCGCAGATACGTGAGTGTACAGCGGAGATGATGCGCTACGCCAAGGAAACGTCTACTCCCGTCATTTTAATCGGACATATCACCAAGGACGGGAACCTGGCCGGGCCCAAGATCTTGGAGCACATGGTAGATACAGTCATGCAGTTCGAGGGGGATCGGAATCATGCCTATCGATTGTTACGTTCTACGAAGAACCGTTTCGGTAGCACCCATGAGCTGGGCATATTCGAGATGGCAGGTACAGGTCTGGAAGAAGTCACCGACCCGAGCAAGGTACTGACCACTTCCTTTGAAGAAGCGTACAGTGGAATAGCTGTAGGCGCTATGCTCGAGGGTTTGCGCCCCATGCTCATCGAGCTACAAGCGCTCGTCAGCTCAGCTGTATACGGAACTCCCCAACGAAGCGCCACGGGATTCGATACGCGTAGGCTGAATATGTTGCTCGCTGTGTTGGAAAAACGGGGAGGCTTTAAGATAGGTGCCAAGGATGTCTTCTTGAATGTGGCCGGTGGTCTGAGAGTGGAAGACCCGGGATTGGATCTCGCAGTCGCAGTCTCGGTCATGTCCTCCTATCTGGATATTTCCATCGATTCGGGAGATTGCTTCGCGGCAGAGATCGGCCTCAGCGGAGAACTCCGGCCCGCCTCACGCATCCAACAGCGCATATCAGAAGCGGCCAAATTGGGCTACAAGCGCATCTTCGTCAGTAAGTACGGTGGAGTGGAAGAAGCCACCTCCAATAGCATCCAGATCATTCAAGTGGGGAGATTGCAAGAAGTATTCTCCAAGCTTTTCAAAGGAGGCTAGGAATGCAAGCGGCATTCTGAATTAGGCAGAAGACCGACTGAAGAATCTCATCGATCTTTCATGTAGAGACTCTTCTCTCTGTTCAGAATGACGATCAAAGAAGGACTACATCTTCATCTGCTACCACATCCACTCCCTTGAATCGCTGAAGGATACGCGCTATGGTGACCACATCTTTCTCACAATAGCGTTGGATGCGCGACAAGTCCTTGTCCTCATAATAGACCTTGGCCACATCGGCTCCACTGATATCATCTTTGGGACTTTGAATACCTAGCGTATGTGCCAATAGCTCTACAGAAGTATAGTGTTTGTAATCCCCGAATTTCCAAAGATCCATGGTATCCAGATGACTGACCTCCCAGGGCTTCTTTCCAGCTAATTGGAGCACTTCAGGTAAGGTGATATTCTGGACCACATAGCGTCTGGCCAGAAAGGGAAAATCGAACTCCTTCCCATTATGCGCACACAGCAGGGCCTTGTTCTTGCGAAAGAACCTTTTGAAAATCTCCTTTAGACCGGTCAAGAGCTTCTCTTCATCATCGCCCGCAAAGCTTTTCATGCGGAAACTCCGTTCTCCATCCACTTCTGCAAAGTAGCCGACTGTGGCACAGATCACCTTGCTGAACTCGGCATAGATGCCCGCACGCTCATATACCTCATCAGCGCTTTTTTCTTCCCGATGTTGTATCCACTGGGTCTTGCGTGACCATAGGTCTTGAACATGAGGCTCAAGGTCCCCGAATTGATAGACCAATGGGGCAGTCTCGATATCAATGAATAGGATATCCGATAGTGAGATGTGAGAGAGCATGGGAAGATTTGTGTGTTGTTAGACCTGAGTTGAGAGGATGGGATTCCTGAGTCGAAGATAATCAGCTCTCTGAATCGATATCGCTTGGCTCTTCTATGAGCGGGTCTTCTTCATCTTCCTGAGAGGGAGAGAATAGCCCGAAATCCTTCCCTCTGAGAAAGGCGATCACTGAGATGAGCACATAGACCGCGAGCCCTTCATCCAAGTTGCCGACACCCGGGATGTTGTCAGGGATGATCTCAAAGATGCCGGCAGTGGGATTGAGCATATAGATGAGCGCAAGTACACCCGAGCCGATGATAAGAAAGCGTTTCATGCTTTCGAAAGTAGGGAATTCGGTATCTCCTCCGACTTCCGCTTCGCTTCAGCCACCTCCTCGGAGAGGAGGAAGAGACTCAGGTCCGATTCCTTGCCCCTACGTATGTTGAGTCAATGAATCACATCTCCCCCCACGGGGGAGTACCTCGGGCACGAGGGGAGGGGGCCATAACTGACAAACACCTACTTTCATGGTCATGGATATGGCTGGTCCATCTAACCGCTATCATTATAATCCCTACTTAAAGGAGAAAGCAAGAACACTTCGTTCGAATATGACCAAATCTGAAGTGGTGCTTTGGAAACACGGTCTTAGAGCGGGACAGATGATGGGCTTGACATTCAACAGACAGCGGCCTGTACTTGACTACATCGCAGATTTCATGTGTAAGGAAATCTTGCTCATTATCGAGATAGATGGCATAAGTCATCATTTTTCAGAGGTGTCTGAAAAGGATGTTGTAAGACAAGAGCGACTAGAAGAAGCAGGGTTTACCGTTTTGCGTATTCCGACAGGAGAAGTGCTTCAGTGCAGGAGGAAGGTCATACAGCTCATTCAGCGGCAGTGCGAAGTCCTCAAGGTCTAGCAGGAAATGAGCACTTCCGACTTGCTCTTCGCTTCAGCTACCTCCTGGGAGAGGAGATATAGACC
>JABDLZ010000246.1 GCA_013001705.1 Flavobacteriales bacterium | reverse complement strand
GTGAAGACCAGATCGATGCCATCATTGTACGTGATGTGTTGGGAGCTACCGTACTCCGTGTAGAAAGTCCATTCTCCAATAGAGTGGAACTCGATATGAGCGGACTACAGTCCGGTATCTATTTCTTCGAAGTACAAGTAGAAGGAGAGATCAGCATCAATCGTGTGATCAAGAAGTGATCGAACACGGATAATCTTAGATGACCCGGGCCAAATTGGTCCGGGTTTTTTTATGCCTTGCCCCTCGCTCCCAGCTCTACCACTTCCAATTGGTGCAATCCACCTTTTTGCAGAGTGAATCGCAAGAGAGTACGCATCTTATGGAAGCCATGTTTCCCTGCAGCCCCGGGATTAAGATAGATTCCTCCAAAAGCTGGATCCTTCTTCACCAGACAGATGTGCGAGTGGCCGCATATGAACAGATCCGGTCTATCGCGATAAAGTTGATCCCGTAAGCGATGGTCATAGTTCCCCGGTCGACCTCCGATATGGGTCATCCATACTTTCAGTCCCTTGATCTGGAAACGCTGATGCAATGGGAATTCTGCCCGTATCTGTGCGTTATCGATGTTCCCATATACCCCACGTAGGGGAGCAATAGCGGCCAGAGCATCTGTCACAGAAAGGTCACCGATGTCACCTGCATGCCAGATCTCATCCATCCCTTGGAGGTGATGCAGGATCCGCTCATCCATATATCCATGCGTATCTGAAATAAGTCCTATCCGCATCTATCAGCCCTTACTTTTGTGCCTTCGATTATTATCGGGTGCCAAGATACTTCCTTCATATGGCCTACAAAGGGACCGCCTACCACGGATGGCAGCGACAGGCCAATAGCCTGAGTGTACAGCAAGTCCTAGAAGAAAGCTTGACCCAGTTGAATTACACGCATGCTGTCGTGACCGGGTGCGGACGAACGGACACCGGTGTGCATGCATCCGACTTCTATGCCCATGTCGATCTGGAGACTGCCGAGAATGCAGATCTAGCCTATGCACTCAATGCCGTTCTCCCGGCCGATATTGCCATCAAACAGGTCACCCCTGTAGACAGTGAGTCCCACGCTCGTTTCGATGCACTATCCCGGACCTACACCTATCGCATCCATCATCAGAAGGATCCTTTCCTCATCCATCAGAGTCTTTTTCATCGGAAAGTGCTGGATATCGATGCAATGAACCAGGCCGCAAGCCACTTGATCGGCCGGAAGGAATTCACCTCATTCGCCCGGCATCATGGTGCTCAGAAGACCGATTTCTGTGACGTACGAGAGGCGCTTTGGTCCCGGGAAGATGGGCGATCGGTCTTCACCATCACAGCCGACCGTTTCCTGAGGAATATGGTCCGGGCTATTGTGGGTACGCTATTGGAAGTGGGCACCGGAAAGTTGGTTCCAGAAGGTTTCAAGCTAGTCCTAGAAGCCAAGGAAAGAAGTGCTGCAGGAGCATCTGCCCCGGCTCATGGACTCTATCTCAGCCGTGTGGAATATCCATATATTGACCGCGATGAGTAGTGTGACTGGCAAGGCTTTCGATGTATCGGTTTTTCGCAGGATGATGTCCTATGCGCGGCCCTATCGGGTGCGCTTCTTCGCTACCTTGACAGTGATCATCGTCTTGGCCATACTGGGTCCCTTGCGGCCTTATCTGATCAACCAGATGGTCACCGGACCGATCAAAACAGGGGATTACCAGAGCCTCTTGAATTGGACCTTGCTCATTCTCGGGCTTCTTGTCATAGAAGCCATTCTCCAGTTCTTCCAGACTTACTCGGCCAATACACTGGGCCAGAACGTCATCTTGGATATCCGCACTAGGTTGTTCGACCATCTCACCGGATTCAAGCTCAAATATTTCGACCGTACTCCTATCGGCCGATTGGTCACGCGCGCAGTATCCGATATAGAGACCATCGCGAGTGTATTCTCCTCGGGCATACTGGTCATCATCGGAGATATACTGAAACTGGTCATCGTGGTGGGATTCATGTTCTATCTGAATTGGAAATTCAGTCTGGTCGTACTCCTGCCTATCCCTTTGTTATTGATCGCTACCCGCATCTTCAAAAAGGCCATCGAGAAGGCCTTTCGTAAAGTGCGTACCCAAGTCTCCAAGCTCAACACCTTTGTACAAGAGCACATCCAAGGGATGGGTATCGTACAGATATTCGGACGAGAAAGCGAAGAACAAAGACGCTTCCAAGCGATCAATAAAGAGCACAGGCAAGCTCATATCGACAGTGTGTGGGCCTATTCCATATTCTTCCCTGTGGTGGAGATACTGAGTTCCACTTCCATCGCGCTGCTCATCTGGTGGGGATTGAGGTCGATAGGAACGGGTCATGAAGATCCCTATGCGCTCTTCGGAGAAGTACTTGCCTTCATTCTCTACATCCAAATGCTTTACCGCCCTATACGTCAACTGGCAGACCGGTTCAACGTGCTCCAGATGGGTATGGTGGGTAGCGAACGGGTATTCGAGGTGCTGGATACTGAAGCTTCGTTACAGATAGAAGGAAATGCCGTTCAGACCCGATTGAACGGGGATATCCGTTTTGAGAATGTATGGCTGGCCTATAGCGGAGATGAATATGTGCTGAAGAATATCGACCTGCACGTGAGCGAAGGACAGACAGCGGCATTCGTAGGG
>JABDLZ010000245.1 GCA_013001705.1 Flavobacteriales bacterium | reverse complement strand
CCTAGACCAGAAATAGTGGCGGCAGTTCCAATCGTATCTCCCGTTGAATCGGTCCATACATAGGTATAATCTATGGCAACAGTTCCACCTGACACGGTGCTACTCACTTCTCCATTATCCAATCCGCAACCGGGCTGAGTGATATCCAGACTTGCCATAAGCTCTACAGGATCATTCAATGTGAACGTGGTGTCCAATGTACATCCTTCATCATCGGTGATATTCAGGATATAGTCTCCTGCTTCCAAGTCAGCAATGTCGATACCTACCCCTGAGGCTGAGAAGCCATTCGGTCCTGTCCATGTGATGAGATGGTCGGGTGTCCCGCCCATGATGGCTATGTCGATATCTCCATTGAACTCGCCCGAACAGAGTGGATCGGAGAGTGCAGCCGTTACGGTCAGCGGATCGGGTTGGTCGATGGTATAGCTTTCCTGCTCTGTACATCCGAGTTGATCCGTCACAGTGACATCATAGGTCCCCGCAGGCACATCCACAAGGTCTTCATCCATGCTGGTAAAACCATCAGGGCCAGACCATGCGTAGGTAAAGTCCCCTTGCCCCCCGAGTACCGTAATGTCAATGGCTCCTGTGCTGTCTCCACCGCATACCACATCTGTGATCACTGCACTGAGCATGATCTCAGGATTCTCGATCACAATGAATGAATTGGATTGCTCACAGAGGTTGGCATCGGTCACCGTTACTGTATATGTCCCGGCTTCCAGGTCGATGATATCTTCATCTGTACTCGTGTATCCATTAGGTCCTGACCAGCTGTAGGTGAATCCTCCTGCACCATTGGTCACGGTGATATCAATGGCTCCAGTTGCTTCTCCAAAACACTCCACATCGGTCACCACTCCGGTGATCACCATGGGAAGCGGGTCGATGATCTCTACACTCAAAGTCTCTGAACATAGATTGTCGTCTGTGACAACTACAGTGTAGATTCCTTCATCCAGGTCACTGATGTCCTCATCACTTGAGCTGAATGCTCCCGGACCGGTCCAACTGACGGTATACGTTCCTGACCCTCCACTGATAGTCAGATCGATGCTGCCATTCTCATCCCCTGGGCAAGCGATCTGTGTCACCAAGGTATCCAAGATGATGGCATCTGGTTCTGAGAGAGTGATAGTGGAATCTGCAGTACATAGATTCTCATCTGTCACTTGGACCGTATAATCACCTGCGTCCAAGTCTGAAATGTCCTCGTCACCCGAAGTGAAGGCATCTGGACCTGTCCAGAGATAGGAGTAAGTCCCTGTGCCTCCAGTGACAGTGATGTCTATGGCACCAGAAGAGTCATTGAAACAAGACAGGTCTGTAGAAATGATGTCTATACTCAGGCTGTCGGGTTGATCGATAGTATATGTGGCTAGGAATTCGCACAGGTTCTCATCCGTCACGGTGAGGTCATACTCTCCCGCCTCGAGACCAGCGATATCCTCATCTGTAGATGTATAGCCATTTGGCCCTGACCAATCGATGGTGTAGGCACCTGTTCCTCCAGAGATCTCAAGGTCGATGGCCCCCGTATTATCAGAATTACACTCCAGATCGATGATCGACTCGGTCACGGATATGGCGGTTGGTTCGATAATGGTCACCGTAGTGTCTTTGACACAATCATTGGTATCGGTGATCATGATGGTGTAACTACCTACTACAAGATTCGAAATATCTTCATCTGAAGAAGAGTACCCATTGGGCCCTGACCATGAGTACTGATAGCCAGGCGTACCACCTGATACGGTGAGGTCTATCGCACCGGTGCTATCCGCATTACATAGGATATCGGTGACCACCAGGTCGAAGATGATCTCATCGGCCTGGTCGACAGTGAATATTGTGTCTGCCGTACAGCCCAGATTGTCAGTAACGGTGAGCATGTAGTTCCCGGCAGCCAATAGAGAAATATCTTCAGATGTGGAAGTGAATCCTCCTGGGCCGGTCCAGTCATAGTCGGAAATTCCCGAGACACTTATCGCAGTCACATCAATAGCACCTTCGGATTCGCCAAAACAATCATTGTCCGTAATGTCCGCTGTGATGATGATCGCTGGATTCTCACTCACTGTGAAAGAGGTATCCTGGGTACAGCCTTCGATGTCCGTCACTGTGAGAAAGTACTCCCCTGCCTCTAGGAGTATCAGGTCCTCACTGGCAGAACTGAATCCTGAAGGGCCCGTCCATGCATAGGAATAGTCTGGGTTCCCTCCACTGGTGGTTATGTCGATAGAACCCGTATTGGTCCCGCTACATAATACGTCTCCAATGACTGCATCCACCACTATATCTGTAGCAGCTACAACTGTGAAGCTTGCGGATTGGAAACAGGAATTATCATCGGTCACATCGAGATCGTATACACCGGGTTCTAATCCGGAGATATCTTCGTCAGAAGAGCTGAATCCATTGGGACCGCTCCAAGAATAATCATAGGTGCCTACTCCTCCCGAGACGGTCACATCTATCGCTCCATCATCGAATCCAAAGCAGATGTTATCGGTGACCACACCATCGATCTGGATGGTGTCTGGTGCATTACTGAAGGTGTAAAGCGTGTCGGTCGTACATCCGTTGGCATCCGTTATGGTGAGCTGGAATGGATTGCAGAGCATGGTAGCCGCCTGTGTGGTCTCTCCACTGTCATAGCTGTACATGAATCCTCCATTTCCTCCTACGACCAATGGGTTGGCCTGACCGTCACATTCGCCCGCACAACTAGGGGCCACAGCGTTCATAGATATGACACCGATTGCTGTGGGTTCACTGACTGTGATCTGCCAACTACAGGATGCTCCCTGACCGACATCGGTCACAATCACGATATAAGCTCCTGCGTCTACATTCGAAAGGCAGCTGTCCGTGCTGGATTCGCCTAACCAGAGGTAGGTGAACGGGCCTACTCCCGAAGTGACCGTGATACAGGCCTGCCCATCATCAAAACCATTACATGAGACCGGAGAGCTGCTCGGAGTGGCCGTGAATGCCGCACAGTTCCCAAAACTCGAACTCTTCAATAGATCTCCATATTCATCTACATATCGACTATCGATATCATCCGAATCCAGTGTGGATTGGGCATGAATACCCAGCACTACCAGGTTGAAGGAGAGAAGGAGTAGTAGTCTATTCATAGCTCATCAATCATAGGCGGCACACGGCACGAATCCTCCACCCGTCTTACCCGGGCAGGCAGAGATCGCCAGAATGACCTCATGAGAATTCCTCGAGGCATTCTTCATGGGTGAAAGGGTCATATCGTATGCATAGCCTAAGGTGAAGAAGTTGAGGAAGTTGAACTTCATCAGCCCCACCAAGGCATCACCATTTCTATATCCGATTCCAAGGGCCAGTTTGCGATTGAAATCGAGCATTCCATTGACATCGATTGCCAAGGGAGCAGCATTTGCATAACTCACCCGGACACTAGGTATGAAATGCGAATTCTGTCCCAGTTTATACGCATATCCAGAGGAAAGGTTAGCGTGACGGATCAGCTTGGCCTCTCCGTTATCCAAGATATCATTGGTCACTACATGCTTGATGGACGCACCGAAGAAGAATCGTTCGTTGTGCATCCAGAATCCCGGAGCTACCTCTGGAACCAGCAATTGCTGTGACTGCTGATCGGCCAATACTGGATCCACTTGACCGAGATCGGGCCCTACTTGAGTGGTCCCGACCAGGTCGACTTTGAATTGATTGAAGCCTACGAACAATCCCAGCGAGGCATTCATATCCCTGCTCATCTTGAAATGATAGGCATAGGCCAGTTGTACCAGACTCTGGGAGAACCTTCCTGCTTGATCCGATTCGAATTTGAGTCCTACTGCATGTTTAGGGCCCTCTTTACTTCTTCCCACACGAGTACTTACCGATCCGAACTGTGTCTTTGGTCCCTCATTGAATCCCGCCCACTGATTCCTGAATCCGAAACGCAACTCCAGACACTCCTGAGTCCCTGCCACTGCAGGATTGAGCTGGAATTGATTGAACACATAGTGACTATACTGAGGGATCTGTTGCCCGATGAGACTTGCTCCCCACACCATTAGCCCTATCGTTATCAAATAGTTCTTCATCCTTCAATAGATCACATTGACTGCTCCGGTGAACACAGGACCCTCTCCTGACTCGCTTGTCTTCAGATCGATGACATAGTAGTATGCGCCTGCCGGCAAACGATTCCCGTTATTGGTCCCATCCCAGAGTTGGGTGACTCCATATCCTATGGATTTGTACACGACTTGGCCCCATCGGTCGAAGATCCGGACATCTGCCCGGTCGAATCTTTCATCTAGGAAGAGTACATACCACTCATCGTTGATCCCATCTCCATTGGGAGTGATCACATCAGCAGGGATGATATTGGGCTGGACCAGAATGGTCACTTCCTCGGTCACCTCACAATCTCCTTGCGTACCCATGACCTGATAGGTGAATTCACCGATGCCATTGGGTGTGATGGTGGGATTGGCCATGGTGTCTTCGGTGATCTGTCCACTTCCGCTCCATAGATACTCCTCTACTCCTGTGACTCCTTCGATATCTACGGATTGTCCCAGCAGGATCTCATACTGCACCGAGGGCACGGTGAGTGCGAATTCTACCGCCTCACCACTGGTCTGTAGTTCGTACCCACAGTCGGCCGGGCCAGAATCTCCAGCTTCCATGTCACCATATATGGCCACATAGAAATTCTGGTCTGCAGTTGCTGCAGTGAGGTCGAGTGTGATCTGGTCTGATACCATTTCGCATGCGATGATGCTGGCCGGACCGGGATTGCAAGGGTCTGCACTATCGTAAACGGTCAATATCAGTCCATCTCCGAGTTGGTTGCCAGCAGTATCGCATTGGATGTTCTCTAAGAGAATCTGGAAGTCACCGGGTGCGATAGTGGTGATCTGATAGAGGGTACCGTTCATGGCCGGATTGGCACAATTGAGGTCTGCCATGAGCGGGCCGTTACCTGTACTGTCGACCGTGATATTGTTGAATTGCACAAAGCAGAGGGGAGCAGGGTCCGAGCAGTCCTGCGCCATCACTACCTGTAGCCCAACACATATCCATATAGAGGCTAGCCATTTGATTCTCACTGAGCTCATTTCGCGATGATTAAAGGTACTCAACGCGGGATATGACAATTATCGCGTGCCTCGTGTTTTCAACAGAAAAGCGTGTAAGAACCTCAGACCGGTCAAGTAGGCAGTCCTGCCCACAATGCACTACCGGAAACGGCAGAGGAAAAACAGAGTGGTCTCACCAGGAATCGAACCTGGATCTAGAGTTTAGGAAACTCCTATTCTATCCGTTGAACTATGAGACCGATTGGGAACGAACACTTCACGCGTTCTCCCAGGTGTCAAAGTTATTATGCGATGGTGGAATACAAAGTATCCGCTTAAGAACGGTCAAGCCAGATCTTCTCCGAATGCAGCTTATCGCCCTGACGGATGGAGATGCTGTACATGCCCGGGCTGAGTTGCAAGCGATATTTCCAACCGGAGGAATCCAGATCGACCTGCCGATCGAAGACCAATCGTCCTCTGAGTGAATGGATGGTCACTTGGATGCGCCCCTCTCCTTCACTATTGGGTGTAGGTCTGATGATGAGTTCATCCAATACGGCTCCGATATTCCAATCAGCGGTAGTCTGAGATCCATCGGTAGGTCCGAGTTCTTCCGCTGGAGGTCCTTCTTCCATGTCCCCTCCATCAGATATTTGCTCTGAATCGGGGTGATACCAAGGCGTATCGTCTATCCCGAAAATGAGCAGAAATCGATCCTCTCCATCATTTGGGTCATAGACCGTATGGTACAAGCCTTCGGTCATGAGGTCATGGAAGGTCTCATTGAGAGCATCATAAAGGAATATCTGATCGTAGACCTGTCCCACATCGATGAGCACCGGGTCGAAACCGATCTCTCCTTCCAGGTCCGATGAGAAATATAGCGGTACCGAAGCTCCTACCGGAGGATGAGGTAGCGCGTTGATAGATAGCACCTCTCCTGAGGCACTGGCCGACCCGAGGGCCGGAGTGAATTCATTGAGACTTGGGATCTTCAGTGCATCCAAGCTGGGGTCGAAGTCCAGTGTCGAGGCTCCAGTGAATCTCAGAATGGTCTCATCAGAGCCTCCTGGGGCGGTGACGCTGAGTTTTATCTGGTGCTCGGCTGAGACTGTTGACTGTTCTGGCTGCATGAGATCCCAAGGTGCAGGCACGATTTCCGAGTATATGAATTTCAGATGATGTGCTTCTGCCAGTTGTACGATAAAGGCGTCTGAGGGAAGTACCATATCCCCCATATCATGGGTAGACCACCCTCCATTCCGGCTACCGAACTGTTGCTTCTCCGGCAACCATCTGTATGTAGCCTGACTAGCCCCCGGTGAGATACTGATATCATCCAGGTCGATCACCGATGGATAAGGATTGGAGATGAGTTGTAGCCTTCCGAGATCGAATGCTTCATTGTTCTGCCCATGGACGATCATCTCCTCATTGGTCGTAGCTCCCGCAAGTTCGATGTGTTCCTGAATCACGAATGAGCGTAGAGCATCACACGGTCCATTGGGCTCGTATTGATCCAGGGGTTGCCAGTTGTTATGGAACCCCTCCATACAGAATTCCTGCTCGAAAAGCATCAGGTCTTCCAGACCTTGTCCTCCATTGATGAGTACCTCTTCATCCAGAACAAAGGGAATACCAAGTATCTGCTCTCCCGCATGATCGATATGTTTCTTGATGATGACCGATCCTACAATGAGATCCTGAGGAATGTAGGCATGACCATAGTAACCCTCGCCTGAATTGAGAATCAGTTCTGTACCCAGGTTGGCGAGATATCCTTCAGAGAGATCGAGCACATTGAGGATCTCGATCGGTTCTGTAGTAAAGAACACTCCGATGATCTTCAAGTGATCGAATGTGGGAGAACCATTTATCTCCGAATTCCCATCCAGAGAGTGTAATACGACCGTCCCATCAAAGGTGCAGTCATTTGCAGACTGAAGTGATCCGTAGATTGCCAGTTCCCCTTCGGACTGCAGATGAAATCCTGCCTCAGGATGGATGTTCAAAGAACCTGCACGAGCAGGGACATCTACGGCAGGGTAGGTCCCCGAATCGTTAGCAGGAACAAAGACACAATCCGTGGAATCAGGGACTATCTGAGGCAACCAGTTGGCAGGTTCATCCCAGTCAGAGTCAACTGCTCCGGTCCATGTGATACAAGGAGGTTCTTCTGGATAGAGGATATGCGCATTGAATCCTATATCGATATTCTCATAAGGAGTGCCATCCCAATAGACCTGGCCATCGGCATAGGTGTCTTGGAATTTGGCCCACATGAGGCCATACTCACCAAAGAATTCTATCCGGAAGGTGTAGACCTGCCCGAGCATACACAAAACTTCTTCGGATAGCGTGTGAGAATGTATACTTCCCCATTCATCTGTCAATGTCAAGGGAGCAGAATAGAGTGTGGATCCGTCATACCCCTCGCCTTGAAATATGGTCAATGTCGCATCGATGGAACCATTTAAGAAGTGATGCACCATGAAATCCATTTGGCTGAGAGTGCCTGTAGCACATACTTGGAATGATTGCCCGAAATCGCCTTGGGTATAGAGATAGGTCTCCACCTCATCTTGAATGACAGTACACTGCCCTTCTGCATCACTGACTGCTCCAAATAAATGAAGTATCAAGGTGAAAAACCAGATTACCCAAACTCTCATTATCAATAGCCTCTGTCGATTTATACGCCTCTTGTACCTCGTAGGTTACTCCTCCAAAAAAGAAGAAGGAGGACGTGCTGTCCTCCTTCTTTCACCTTAAACTAAACCATCTACACTTTACAACCTACTCTTCAATTCCTTCTTCACGTTTGTAATCTTCCGCACATCGTTCAAGGTGTGATTCCTTTATATCTCTTTAGCAGAGAACAACTAGGTCTATGTACGTCATACTCCGGAATTGGTTTCTGAAGTCTTCTTGTTTTTCTATCCTTCCAGCAGGAGTCAGGGCCCTATCTATATTTGCCGCCCGATCAATAGCTATACACAATGACTACAGAGACCCAGGAACGGATAGCTTTTTGGAAATCCACTGAATTCGATGCGGAGACCAGAAATGAAGTGGCCATGCTCGAAGCGCAGGACCCAGTGCTACTAGAAGACTCCTTCTACAAGAATCTGTCTTTCGGGACCGGTGGTCTTCGCGGAGAGATGGGAGTAGGGACCAATCGTATGAATCAATACATCGTCTCTATGGCGACCCAAGGTCTGGCCGACTATCTCAAAAAACAGTTCGATCAGGGAATCTCCGTGGCCATCGCCTATGATTCACGGAATAGGAGCACGGAATTCGCACGAAGAGCCGCAGAAGTACTTTCTGCCAATGGCATAGAGGTCTACCTAAGCAAGGAGCTGCGTCCCACTCCTCTATTGAGCTATGCGGTCAGGCACCTCGCTTGTCAAGCGGGTATCGTAATCACCGCCAGCCATAATCCCAAGGAGTACAATGGTTATAAGGTGTACTGGGAAGACGGAGGACAATTGGTGCCGCCTCACGACCAAGGGATCATCTCTTGCGTTAGAGAAGTCACCAGTCCTTCAAAGGTGAAGAGCGCGGTGAATGAAGCCCTCATCCATCCGATTCCCGATAAGGTTGAGGAATCCTACTATCGACATTTGGAGGAGCTGCTTCTTCTGCCGAAAGATGATACCCATAAAGCCGGACTGAAATTACTCTATACCTCTCTCCACGGGACCGGTATCACCATGATTCCAGAAGCCCTGAAGAGGGCCGGGTTCCATAATGTGGATATCCTGGACTCACAAGCTGAACCGAACGGAGATTTCCCCACAGTGGACTCTCCCAATCCCGAGGAGCGGTCGGCCATGAAGTTCGCTTTGGAAAAAGGAGAAGAACTTGGGAGCGATTTCATTATCGGTACCGATCCGGATACCGACCGGGTGGGTATAGGGATCCGGAATGCTCAGGGAGAACTGGAGTTGATCAATGGGAATCAAGCAGCAGCGCTATTGATCCACTTTCTACTAGAGAATCTGAGCGAGGATAAGAAGCAAAACGGATTCATTGCCAAAACAATCGTCACTTCCGATCTTTTGAAGGACATGGCAGACGCCCATGGGGTCCCTTGCTATGAGACCTTGACTGGGTTCAAGTATATCGCTGAACTCATTCGCCTGCACGAGGGCAAGAAGACTTTCATCGGAGGTGGAGAAGAGAGTTATGGTTATCTGGTAGGTGACCATGTACGTGACAAGGATGCGGTGATCTCGACTGTCATGCTCTGTGAAATGGCTGCCTGGGCCAGAAGCAAGAATACAAGGGCCCAAGGATTACTTGCAGAGATCTACTCTCGCTATGGCCTCTACCGTGAAGCCTTGGTCTCACTAGTGAAGAAAGGGAAATCAGGCGCAGAAGAGATTCAGTCCATCATGGAAGGTTTCAGGTCGGACCCTCCCACAGAACTTGCAGGCACTCCTATAGTTCAGTTAATAGACTATCAACGCTCCATGAGCTACGATCTGCGCACCCGGGCATCAGAACGTATCGAATTGCCAAAGTCGAATGTGATACAGTTCTTACTGGAAGATGGCAGTAAAGTGACTGCCCGTCCTTCTGGAACCGAACCCAAGATCAAGTATTATCTCAGTGTGAAAGAGGAACTGAACGGAAATCTGGATAGTGCTTGGAAACGGGCTGGGGAGCGCATCAGAGCATTCGAAACCGCACTCGGACTTTGATCATTGATGATAGGGCCTCAATAGATCCGTCACCCGCTTGACGGGATTGAAAGTGCTGATAGGAACTTCTACGAAAATGGTGTTCCAATCTGCCATGGCTCCGTTCCATAATCCGGGCCATTCGATGACCAGCGCCTCCTGCCCTTCGATCATCTTGCGTGTAACAAACGCAGAGTCCTTATCCACAAATCGCAGTAGATCCTGGCGCATGCCATATAGGTCATTCAGGCTACAGACAATATCCACAGGATTGAAATGCGTTCCACTTTGGAGCATGTCCATCGCTTTTTTATCCTCGGCATCGATCTGAGCTGACTCCACTATCTGAAGACTTTTCCCGCGCTTTTCATTCACCCAGAACGGGCCTCCTCCTGGTTCTCCCTGATTCTTGACC